>JAYUXG010000702.1:0-6379 GCA_043753125.1 Saprospirales bacterium
GATCCCCGTTTCAAAGATTTTAAAAAGGCATTGCTGGGCCGGGGCGGACAAGGCGACACCCTGCTGATCAACGGCCAGTATCGGGCCAGCGAAAAGAATACCACCAAATTCGCCAACCTCGGCCTGGCCCGTGCGACTGCCATCAAGGCGATGATGATGCCCGAAGTGCCGGATAGCCGGATGCGGTTGTCTGCGCAACTGGTCAGCGACAGTCTGACGGACGGCGGGACGGCCCGCGAGTCGGCTACTTTCGCCTGGCTCAAGATGATGCTGAAGGCCAACGAAGGAGCCATCATTGAATCCGACAACGCGGTCACCATTCTCTTCCCGACCAACTCGACGGTCAAAGAAAAAGACCCGAAAGTGGATGCTTACCTGAAATCGTTGTGCGACAAGCATAAGAACGATAACGCCACTTTCGTGGTGGTCGGCCACGCCGACAACGTGGGGAACGAGGAGGTAAACATTGCTCTGGGCCGGGGCCGCGCGGAGTCGATTGCCCAGTTCATGGCCCGCAACGGTATTGCCCAGGGCCGTATCAAGACTGATTCCAAGGGCAAGGCTGAACCCGTAGCCGACAACAACACCGAAGATGGCCGACACCAGAACCGTCGCGTCGTCATCACCGTCAACAATTAATCATTACAAAACGCAAAACCATGATTCTCAACTTTATACTTCTCATGACCCCCGAGTGCAGGCAGGCCGTGCTGATGGGCTTGGCACTCTGTATCATCCCGGCCCTGTTGGGCTGGCTGGCCGCCTACATCTATTACAAAGTGGCCGCTCTGCGCGACCGGAAAACCGAGCTGGAAGGCGAAGTGAAGACCCTAAACGGCAGCGTCAGCAAACTCACCGCCGAAGGCACCGACCTGCGGGTGCGGCTCACCCAGGCCGATGCGCAACTGGAAGACCGCAAGGTCACCATCTCGAAGCTGCGCAGCGACCTTATCATCGTCGAGAGTGAGCGCAACTTGCTGCGCGCCGCTGCCGCCGACGAGAAAGGTGGTAAGGGGACCAAGGCCATGGTAGAACAAATTACTTTCAACGGTGTAGTCTACAAATGGGACGACCTGAAGATCGTGGAAGGCATCGGCCCAAAGATAGAGGACCTGCTCGCTGGCGCGGGCATTAATACTTGGCGAGCACTGGCTGACACGACCGAAGCCCATTTGATACAAATAATCGACGAGGCCGGGCCGCGCTTTCAAATGCACAACCCAGCCACTTGGGCGGAACAGGCCCGTCTGGCCGATAACAGTGATTGGGATGGGTTGAAAAAATACCAAGAGGAACTGACGGGAGGCCGGACGTGATTTTCATAGTTCATACTTCCTATGCAGATTGTACCCAACGTCTCCCTGTTGTCCCACAACACTTTTGGCCTCGCTGCCCGGGCCACCTACTTTACCGAGGTGCATACAGTGGTGGAGCTGCAAGCGGTGCTCCAAGCTGCTATCCATCCAATGCTGGTGTTGGGTGGCGGCAGCAACATAGTGTTCACCCACGATGTGGTCGGCCTGGTAATTAAAAACTCAATTGCCGGGATCGAAGAAGTAGGCCGTTCCGGCGACGAGGTACACCTGAAAGTAGGTGGTGGCGAAAATTGGCACCAGTTCGTGCTGTACGCCGTCGCGCAAGGGCTGGGTGGCGTGGAGAATCTCAGCCTTATCCCCGGAACGGTTGGCGCGTCGCCGGTGCAGAACATCGGTGCTTATGGCGTGGAACTCAAGGATGTTTTCGTCGAACTGGAAGCGGTGGAACTGGCTACTGGCCAACCGCGTATTTTTACCGCCGCCGAGTGCCAGTTTGGCTACCGCGACAGCATTTTTAAGTGTGCGGCCAAAGGCCAATACTGTATCACCTCGGTCACCTTCGCGCTCACTCATACGGAACACCGGCTGCACCTGGGCTATGGTGATCTACAGCGTACGCTGGCGGAGCAAGGCGTTGCGCAGCCCACCATTGCCGATGTGAGTCGGGCGGTCATCCACATTCGCTCTTCCAAACTTCCCGACCCTGCTGTGATCGGCAACTGTGGCAGTTTTTTCAAAAACCCGGAAACCGAGCGCAATATGCTGGAACGGATACTGGAAACGCACCCGCAAGCCCCCCATTTCGACCTGCCGAATGGCCGGGTAAAAGTCCCCGCTGGCTGGTTGATCGAACAATGTGGCTGGAAGGGCAAGCGGGTCGGCCACACGGGTTGCTATGAAAAACAGGCGTTGGTACTGGTCAACTATGGCGGCGCAACGGGGGCAGAGGTGCAGGCTTTGGCGCAGGCAATCATCCAGTCGGTGGAAGACAAGTTTGGAATACGGCTGGAAGCGGAGGTGAATATGTTGTAACGCCGATCCCCGATCGGCCGTGGCGGGGTCGATCAGGGATCGGCCATACAAAAAAGCCGTCCTGTCTTTTCGACGGGACGGCTACAACATAACCATGAAAACAATTAACCAATCAAATGTTTACCTTTCGCTTTCCCCTTTTCGAAAAACCGTGCCAACTGCCCATTAGCGGTGGTACTCAATATGTTAAAATGTAGTGACGACTTCCAAGGCCGTCGAAACCACCTCCAGACCAGATTGCTTTGGAAGGTCGTTACATATTTAGAGATGCACTCTTTTCGTTAAGATTTTTTCGATTTTTCCAAATGCTCTTTGGCTGATTTTTCATTTTTTGAAATGAAAAACAGGTTATCGATTTTAGGATATTCAAGAATTATATGTGTCTGATCGCTGCGGCATTCCCTTAAAATATTGTTCTGTTTTGGCCCCTTAAAAATCCCTTTTGAAAAACTATCTTTGCCGCGCAAAAAAACTGCTCACTGTTTATCTAAACGCGACATATATATTATGGTCAAAATACTGGTCAATGACGGCATTCACCCTGATGGCCTTCTTCTGTTGGAGGAAGCCGAGTATGTGGTGGACGATATAAAAATACCGCAGGAGGAACTGGCTGCCCGCATCGCCGACTATGATGTACTGATCGTGCGCAGTGCCACCAAAGTGACCAAGGCGATCATTGAGGCCGGCAAAAACCTGAAAATCATTGCCCGGGGCGGTGTAGGTCTTGACAACATCGACACTGAATTCGCACAGAGTAAAGGCATCCAAGTGTACAACACACCGATGGCCTCGTCGCGGGCAGTGGCCGAGTTGGCGGTGGGACATATGTTCTCCCTCGCCCGGATGCTGCACCGTAGCAACCGGGAAATGGCCTCTGGCGGCGATTTCAAGAAATTGAAAAAAGCCTACGAAACTGGTTTTCAGATCAAGGGCAAGACCCTCGGCATCGTCGGTTTCGGGCGTATCGGACAAGAAGTCGCCAAAATGGCCCTCGGCCTGGGTATGACCGTCCGCGCCCACGACCCGTTCGTGCAGGAAGCCGACATCATGATCCAGTTGAATGATTTTTCCGACGTGCGTTTTGGCGTGAAAATTCGCACCGAATCGCTCGACAAAATACTGAAGGACTCGGATTTCATCACTTTTCACATCCCAGGTTCGGGCAAGCCGTCCATCACCGCCGAGGAGATCGCCAAGATGAAGACTGGGGTGTTTTTGGTCAATACGGCCCGGGGCGGTGTCATCGAAGAGGAAGCCCTGTTGGCGGCCCTCGACAGCGGCAAGGTAGCAGGTGTGGGCCTCGACGTGTTCGAGAACGAGCCGACCCCGCGCGAGGCCCTGCTGAAAAACCCCAACGTAAGTTGCACCCCACACATCGGGGCCAGTACGGTGGAGGCACAATCGTATATCGGGATGGAACTGGCCGACAAGATCATTTCGTTCTTTGGGGACGATAAATAAAATGTCTTTACTACGTGTAGCCATTCAAAAATCCGGTCGCCTGTTCGACGACTCCACGGCACTGCTGCGCGATGCGGGTATTTCCTTTGGGAGCAGCCCGAACCGTATGCTGCGTGCCCCGGCCAGTAATTTTCCATTGGAAATCATTTATTTGCGCGACGACGACATCCCCGATTACGTGGAAGGTGGCGTAGTGGATGCAGGTATCGTCGGCGAAAACGTACTGCTGGAAAAAGCCAAGACCGTCCGGCTGGTGGAGCGGCTGGGGTTTGGCAAGTGCCGCATGAGCATTGCCTTACCCAAAAACGCGCCCTACGCCGGCGTACACAGCTTGGCCGGTTTGCGCGTAGCCACCAGCTATGTCCGCATCTTAGAAGATTTTTTGGCCCAGAAAAACGTGGCCGCCGACATCCATGAGATCAGCGGCGCGGTGGAGATCACGCCCTCGTTAGGCTTGGCGGATGCTATTTTCGACATTGTGGGGACGGGTAGCACGCTGCTGGCCAATGGCTTGCACGAAGTGGAGACGGTGCTGGAATCGGAAGCTGTACTCGTGGCGCATCCCGGCCTCTCTGCGGAAAAACAGGAAATCCTTGACCGGCTACTCTTCCGCATCACGGCTAATCGCAATGCCAAGAACCATCGCTATATCCTGATGAACGTCCCCGACGACCGCATCGCCGATATTACCCGGCTGCTGCCCGGCATGAAAAGCCCAACTATATTGCCGCTGGCCGAAGCCGGATGGAGCAGCCTGCACAGCGTAGTGCGCGAAGAGGTGTTTTGGGATGTGTTGGAACAGCTCAAGATCGCTGGTGCCGAAGGGATTTTGGTGGTGCCGATTGAGCGAATGATTCTTTGAGGTTGTTTATTGGTTTATTGGTAAATAGTCGGGTTTAAAAGGAAAGCAAATCTTTGAAATCTACTTTTCCGACAATTTCAATGCTGATTTATAGCCATGATTTATATCTTTGGATGATACCTCTGGCAGCCAATAAATTAGCTAACAAACGTGTAATAAAGAGGTTGCGAACTTTCACCCCCCATTATGTCATTCTGACGTTAGGAGTCCCGAAGGAATCGGGATGCTGTAGGTAATTGGTAATCAACCCCTTGGACAGATTCCTCCTATCGTCGGAATGACAACTCAGGCAAGGGAAATCGTGCCACCTTATTATTTGCCTGTTTCTAACCAGTCAACCAGTCAACCAAAGTGCTTTTCCTCTCCCATCCCGACATTTCCAAAGCCGCCGTATTGCTGGCCCGGCCAACCGACGAGGAAGCCGCTGCCCGCCGGGAAAAAGTAGCCGCCTTGCTGGAGGCCATCCGGCTGGAAGGCGATTTGGCCGTGCGACAACTAACCATGCAATTCGATGGCTTCCGGCCAGAGCAGCTAGAACTTTTACCCGCTGAGCTGGATGCCGCCGAGGCCCTCGTCTCTATCCGGCTACAAACGGCCATTCGGCAGGCCTATGCCAATCTTCGCGCCTTCCACGAAGTACAACGTGAGGAACTGCCACCCGTAGAGACCCTGCCCGGCGTAGTATGCTGGCGCAAAAGCCTGCCCATTGAGCGGGTAGGCTTGTATGTACCGGGTGGTACAGCCCCCTTGTTTTCCACTGTACTGATGCTGGGCGTACCGGCACAAATAGCAGGCTGTCAAGAAGTGGTGTTGTGTACGCCCCCGCAACGCGATGGCTCGGTGCATCCGGCCATACTGTTTGCGGCACGGCTCTGCGGCATTCGCCGGGTGTTTCGCATCGGCGGGGTGCAGGCCATCGGTGCGATGGCCTACGGTACGGCCTCGGTGCCCAGGGTGTGGAAAATATTTGGTCCCGGCAATGCCTGGGTCACCGCTGCCAAACAACTGGTCGGCCTGGATGGGGTGGCCATTGACTTGCCCGCTGGCCCTTCGGAGGTAGCCATACTGGCCGATGCGACCGCCAACCCGCGTTTTGTGGCCGCCGACCTGCTCAGTCAGGCCGAACATGGAGCGGACAGCCAAGTCGTGCTGGTCTCCGATCACGCCGATTTAATCGCTAAAGTGGAAATAGAACTGCTTCAACAGCTGGCCACGCTGCCGCGCCGCGCACTGGCCGAAGCAGCGTTGCAACATAGCAAAGCCTTGCTGGTCAAGGACTTGCAAGAAGGTATTGCTTGGATCAATAGGTATGCCCCAGAACATCTACTGTTACAGGTAGAGCATCCGGCCTACTGGGCGGCGCAGGTAGTGAACGCGGGGTCGGTATTCCTTGGCGCGTACACCCCGGAAAGCGCGGGCGACTATGCCTCCGGCACCAATCATACCTTACCTACCTCCGGCCACGCGCGGGCCTACGCTGGGGTGTCGCTGGACAGTTTTGTGCGGAAGGTCACTTTTCAACAAATTACCCGCTTTGGCCTGGAACGTCTTGGCCCGACCGTGGTGGCGATGGCGGAGGCGGAAGGCTTGGAGGCCCATGCGCGGGCAGTGACGGTGCGGTTGGAGCAGGTGGAGAAGGGTTGAAATCTGGATCAGTATTTTTATGACCCGTATACACAAGTGGGGCGGTGGCTACAGCCACCGC
>JAYUXG010000703.1:0-2582 GCA_043753125.1 Saprospirales bacterium
ATGGCTGGTACTCCACGCATAGTCGCCAGTTCACCGTTCACCTTGTCGGCACGGTCGCCTACGCTAACCACCAGAATGGGCCGACCCGGAAAACAGGCGCGCAGATGTGCAAATACCCGCTCGAGCTCCGCCTGGTACCACTTTATGTTGACGGTGGAGTTGGTCACTGCATTCAATCCGACCTGCAAGACCACCAAATCGTACTGTTGATATACGTTGAACTGGTGGACGGTCTCGGGCTGGATGGACCGCAGTGGGCCGCCACTGTTGCTACGTACCGAGAAATTATCAAGGTAAAATCCGGGGCCACTTTCCAGCGAAGCCCCGTACAGCAGCAGCCCGTTGCTGTCCGGAAAACGCATATCGAAGGTGCGAATGCCCGGAGTACTCCATTTCCACTCCCCGATCCGCCCTTCCGATTGGGGGAGCAACTCGCCCGTTTGGGCTTCCATGCCCTCGCTTTGCCACAAAAAAGATAATTTTTGTGGCGTGGAATAAAAAAGCCGTACTTGGCTCCACGAGCGGGTATGGTGAAAATAGTCGGCCCCTTCATAGTGGACTTTGGCCTCTGGCCCAGGCACATAGGCGTGGCCATCAATGCCGAACAGCGGGCGGTGGGCCTCTTTTTTGACAATGGAATAGGTCTTCCAGCCTCGGAAAACCTGTTTTAGGGTACGCTTGAACTGCGCTACTTCGGAGGTCATCGGCACAAAACCAACCCCATTGCCGCCCCACAGCGATTGCAGCGAGTCACGCAGATCGCCAATCAGGATATCGCCCTCCACGAACGAGTCTCCATACCAGGCCACGCGCACGGTGCGCCCGTTGCGGATCGAATCCACCGCCGCGAAAAAACGGGCCAGGCCGCTCCGGTCAAAGGTGTAATCCTCGATCTGGTTGCCAAAGTAGGCCGTGTCTACCGGCGGCAGCGGTGCGATAGGAATGGTATCCTGCATCGCCAGCGTGTCAAGGCCGAGCATATCGGTAGGGAGATAGTCCGATGAATCCGCTTCGGCCAGCATATTAGTCAGCACCACCTCGGTTACGGAGAGGCGGGCATCGGCGAAGATGTCCATGCGGCGCAGTGCGAAGCCGCTGATGGAGCAGCCATCTGGCACAAATGACAGGCCGACCAGCAGACATAAGAAAAGCAGTAGCAGGGGCAGGGTGTGGCCCAGATAGTTTTTCACACGGAAAGCGAAATAAAGTATGAAATATGAAGTATAAACTACGAACTATGAAGGCTTGGAGCGGCTTGGGTTCTTTCCATAGGGAGGGCAAAGGTAGCGAAAAGGCGGATTGCAACTAAGGGAGGCTTAGGGCATCCGTAAGACTTGGAAATTCTTCGGGAATGCCCCATGCGCTCCAATTTTCAACTGGTGCTTGCAAATGGTTCTCTGTGGTGTGTAATTTTGTGCATTCCATCGCACCAGCCATGCCCAATCCCCTCCAGTTCCGTATCCTAACCCAAAAGGCCGAGATGTTGCCGCTTTGCTCGCTCATTCAGCAGCTCAACGCCAACGTCACCGCCGACTACTACGCTACCATCTTGGACGAAATGATCCTCTACGGCTACCGCATGGTGGCCGTGTACGAAGGCGAAGAATGCCTTGGCTTGTCGGGCATCTGGGTAGCGGCGAAAATCTATAGCGGCAGATACCTGGAAATGGACAATGTGGTGATTGCGGCGGTGCACCGTTCGCGCGGCATCGGCCAGTTGCTCACCGATTTCATCACTGATCTGGCCCGTCAGGAGGGCTGCGTTACCATGTTGCTCGATGCTTACCTGGAAAACGATAAAGCCCACGCCTTCTACGAACGCGCAGGCTTTACTCGCCGGGGTTACCACTTTGTGAAGCGGTTGTGACCGAGCACCATCATTAGCAAACACATAAAAATAACCCGTGCTTCCATCTGCTCCCACCATGATGTTTCCGCCCTTGCGCTTATTTCCAAGGCAATGCATAGTACGAGTGCATCAGGTCGCCGTTGATCCGGATCATCACATTCGTGCTGATATAGAGCGAAGTAGCGGCAAAAAGGGATACGAGCAGGAAGAAAGTAATAGCGTACAGAAACTCTGGGTTCTTTTTCATAGGTGGAAAGTTGATTGGTGAGTAATGTGCATTTCGATGGAGCAAAGGTGGGAGGGTGCCCTGGCCTGCACTTCCACTTTTGGCGCAAAACCTGTAACATTTGTCGCAAAGTGCCGGGAAGCCTTATTTTGGATAGAAAAGAAAATAGTTCGCCTTCCTGAAGCGTCTCAAAAACAATCTACTGCTCAATGAGGGGATGCATAGGAGCGAATTGATCTGTAGTTATATTCACCCTCTCACATCCCTTTCCCTTATGCCGCTACAAAACCGCGTCAATCCCTACGGGGACATCTGCTTCTCCGAACACCGGGGCATCCTGATGGGCAACCGGGGCCAGCTGCACAACGACCAGCAGGAAATCGTCCGCGATTATCGTTTGAAAAACTGGATCATCTGCTTGCTGGACTTCAAAGGTCGCCACCGGGAAGTGATGCAGCCGGGCCTGTATACCGAACTGTTCTTTCTGGACGAAGCCACGGCTTTGGC
>JAYUXG010000704.1:0-15019 GCA_043753125.1 Saprospirales bacterium
ACTCGAAAGGATTTGTCAAAAAAGTTATTTTGGTAAATGAGCCCGGATATATTTGTACCATGAAGGGCAAGACCTACCAGGAACAAAAGGCAGAAAAGCGATACAGCGTCTTAACCGGCAATGGCGAGGTAATCGGCCTTTGGGGCAACCTGAAAAAGTTATGCGCAGACATGAAAGCGCAGGACGCGGAGTTTTTGAGTTACTCGACGCTATCCCACCGGCGGGCCGAGGAGAACCCGATCCGATTTACGACTGGGCAAAAGGAGTACGCGGTTTATGTGGAGAAAATTCGGTAACGATTATGGGAGCAGACAAACCAAAAATACTATCCCCTTCGCCCGCTCCGAAGACGAAAAGTCCCTTGCTGTTTGTTCTTGCGGGTGCGCTGCTCCTGATCGTATGTGCGCTTAAATGGCACGACGTGGTAGAATACATTGAAGGCGAACCCCAGCTTACCCCCAAACATCAACAGCAGTTACAAAAGAAACTCAACGAACTGAACGAAGCGGAACAGTACGCGCTGGTAGCAACAAAGGAAGGCTTGTTTCCTTGCATACATAGCGGCCACGCTTTATATTTTCTCCATGTGGGCGAAGTCTGGAAATACGGCGTGACCACCAAAGGCGAACGGGGCCGGTACACGGGCCAGTTCATGCTGGAAAATTCAGTGGCTTATGTTGTTGAATTTACAGGAAGTTTAAGTGAATGCCTGAAAGCAGAACAGGCACAACTTTTCTCTTATCCGTTGCTTCCTGAAAACCTTGCACGCCCGGTAACAGACAGATTGATACGCCCACCCTACAATCCGGTTTTCAAATAGCGTTTGCATCCTTTTTATTCTTTTCCTAACTTTGGCCGAAATTACTAACTGATGGAGGTTACGAAAATCGTCGTAAAAGATATAGCCGACAAAATCGACACGCAATACGTTTCTGCACAGTTTTCGCATGTGCAGAACGTCGGCATTGTCTTTCTGTGTACGCAGGATGAGAACGACCAGGAGGAAGACGAATGGATCGACGACAAAGGCAGCCATAATTTCATTATCCGGTTGCCCTACGATCTGGTACAAAATTCGGCAGACGTTCGCCCCTTCATGGTGGCTATTGTAAAAGAGCGGTTGGGATTGGTAGAAGCAGCCTAAGCCAAGGCAAAAAGCAGATTTTTTACACCACTTCTTACACCACCGGCTTTTAAGTTGGTCACAGATAATTGATTATCAACTATTTGTAATTTTAGATTCTCGTCCCGCCAGCTCCACCCAAAGAGTGAGAGAGCGAGAGAAAGGTGAGAGGGTGAGAAAAAGCCAGCCAGCATAGATTTAAAAATCCCGGCGGAACGTAGGTTCCGACTGTTGCGATCCAATTAATTAATTATCAGTAAAAGTTTTGAATAAAGCTCCATTATTAAACGGTTGTCATGTCGAGCGAAGCCGAGACATCTGTGTGTATTTATTGTATCAGTTGTCTCGGCTTCGCTCGACATGACAAAACCCGTTCAGAACCACTGCGTGCTGACTATAAATCTTACCTAGCAAAACAATAATTTTAAATGACTGTAGGCACAATTATTGACTACTACCTTTTCATATAACGGGACCGTTCATCCATGAAGTTTTTTTTCTTGTTTCTTTCCCTGTTCGTCATTTCTTGTAGCAGTCTTTCACCAGGCAGTCTGCGTAAGTTGCCATTGGAGGTACACGTTCCTGAAAACAGTGCTGTGGTCTCGCTGTCATCCGGGGCAGGAAAGACCCTGGCGGCGCAATACCTGGGTTGTGGCGGGCTGTACCTGCTAAAAGATGGAGAGGGCATCTTGATTGATCCGTTTTTTTCCAACCAGAAAATTTCTCGCTTAGTCCTATCGACATTGGGCAACAAGCGCAAAATCAGGTCGGACCCGAAAATGGTCGAGTTCGGTTTGAATTCGATGCGCCGACTAGACTCCTTGTATGCAAAACACGTCAAAGCCATTTTGGTGGCGCATAGCCACTATGATCATCTGCTGGACGTACCGGCAGTCTATCAATCCTTAGTGGAAAAGCCGGACGTATACCTGAACGAATCGGGGCGCAACGTGTGCAGTGCAGTCATCGACCCCGAAAATCTCAAGTTGCTGGAAGGCCATGCTACTACCCAAAACTGCGTCGCTGCCCCGATTTGGGTGGGGGATAAAGTATGCGTCTATCCAATCCTGGCCAAGCACAACCCACATATCCAGAACATCAAATTTTTTGACGGCAGTGTGGCCCGGCCTCTTACTTATTTCAACGACCCTTATGCTAAAACGAAGGCCAATGACTGGCTGGAAGGGAACACCTACTCATTTCTAATCGATTACTTTGACGCGAAGGGGAAAATCGAGCTGCGGCTGTTCGTCCAGTCTTCTTCCTGCCCCCCCATGGCCGGTGTTCCGCCCGATTCCCTGCTGCGCCAAAGGCCAGTGGATGTAGCGTTCCTTGGCGTGGCCTCTTACAAAGCGTCGCCGCTTTATCCCGATATGCTGATCAGCAAAATCAACCCGCAAAAGATCGTCTGGATACACTGGGAGGATTTCTTTCGGAAATATAACCATAAAAAGCCTAAAACCGTCCGGGCCACGAATATCACCCGTTTTTTTCAAAAGCCAATAGTGCAACAATACAAGGACAACTCTTGGATGCCTTGGCCCCGGGCAGTGCTGGAGATCAAATATTGAAGCCTTTTAGAACCCTTCCGGTGACAAGTCAATCCGATCCCAGTGCCGTTTCAGGAATTTTGGTTGCTTGGAGTCACTGGGCCGGATGAAGCGCATTTTCTTATGGAAACCTAAAGTGTGGCGATACAGAAGCCCAAAGGAGGGCAGTATAAAATAATCATCTTTTTCAAAAATATTGTACAGGTCCACACCAATATCCACCTTGTCTTTTTTCAAAAACCAAGGGGCTATCTGGAAACCTAAAGTATTGATCCAAACAAAATTCGTGTTTCGCTGGGGCGAGCGATCGGAAAACAGGTTTTCGGTGCGGCCCACTCCCATGCCTATTCCAACAAAAATAATATAAGGGGAGTAATAGGTGATGACCGAACCGGCTATGAATCCCCTGGTTTCTTTTTTATCATATAAGGCATCGTTGCCAAATTGCTTCCGGGCGTAATGCACCAAGAATTTAAGGCCGAATTCTTGATTTGCAAACTTCGGGAGCGTTCGTCGTCGTTCATATTCCAGTTTTACACTAGCCGGGTCTACTCCCCATTCAAAGCCAAAGCCCGCATTTATACTATTGATGCTCAGATTGGGATTGTTGAGTACATACAAACCGTCGGCGTTTTTTAAGGATTTTGTATATTTTATTTTCTTTATATCGTTATTATTCTTAATCAGCAGACGTCTTAGCTGAGGGAAACTATCCCAATTCGGCAGTTCTCTCAATTGGCTGTTTTCAAAAAGCACCAGTTTGTCCAGTTGGTCAGAGTGGGGCCAGCCATCCAGTCGGTTGAGGCTGTCGCAATGACCGATGTAAGCAGTGACCAAATGGTTGGGCGGGGAAAACGTCTTTAGTTGAGCCATTTGGTCTATTTTCACCGTCTGCAATGAGGTATTTTTGCCAAGACCTTGCAGATTGCGAACGTTCATTCTGGAGAGGCTGAGCGATTCCAAGACTCCCAAGTTTTCGCTGTTCAAGGAATCTCCCGGCAAGTCGGCCAATTCCAGTCTTTTCAGGCCTGGGTTGTCTTGCAACAAGGAATCCACCTGTGCTTGCGGACTTCTGCTGATGGCAAAGTGGTCCAGTTTTGCACAGCCTTTCAAATAGGTCAGGGCTGGACAATTATCAATATTCAAAGAGGTCAGTTGCCCCAGTTTTTCGAGCGAATCCAGGGAATACAAGTTCGCGTTGTCTTGCAACGTGAGCGTCTGCAAGCGGCTGAGGCGTTCCCAGTTGCCGAGGTTTCGGATTTCCGGGCATTGGATAATAAATACTGACCTTAACTGGGGCAATGTATCAAGTACCGTGGGAAATTGTTGGAAGGTGACCGGCAGGTTTTTGAAGACCAGAGTAGAAATGGCTTGATACTGCTTAAAATCGCTGGGCAGGGTCCACCAGTTTCCCTCTAAAGTAGCCGTCGTCGTTTGGGTATTGTGTTTTTGGCTAAAAACCTGGAACGAGTCTTTTACCTCTACTATTTGCTCCTTGCGCAACTTTTCAAAATCGGCATATTGGGAGGTACTATCCAATTTCAACATAATCAGTGTGTATTTGGAGTAGGCACTGTCCAACTGGCCGTTCAGAAAATCGGCCTCCGCGCCGATGCCAGTTTGGGCGGCAAATACCAGGCGGTCCAACATAGGACTCGGTTCTAAAAACCGGGCCAGGGCAAAATAAGTCAGTGCGTTCTTGTAGTCCCGGCTTTGGGCTATTTTATCCCAGCGAAAATATTTTAATCCAACTTGATATAGATAATGCGAAGTCTTGGTATCTGAAAAAGTACTTTCAAGGGTATTTCCTTTTTGGATTAGTTTTTCTACCTGTGTCCGTGCCGCCAGTACGCTGTCGCGCTGCTGGTTTGCTTCTTTCTCTGCTTTTATAGCCCTTTTTTCTTCTGTTTTAGCCACTCTTGCTGAATTTTCCGCCGCCAGGGTGGCTTTTTGAGCAGATGTTTTGGCACTATCCGTTTGAATCTGCAACTGGTTCATCTTTCGGAATATTTCCTTGATCAGCGCATCCGCTTCTGCTTCCTTGGCATTTGAATATCGCTTGGCAGCTGTGGCGGAGTTGACGGCATCCTCATACTGGCCATTTGTAAAATACTCTTTTGCCTTTTGGATCATGCAGGCATAGTTGTCGCACTTGGTAGTTTGCGCGGACAGAGTATGCAGCAAACCAACCACAGCATAGCAAACAAGAAATAGCACCTTGGTTTTCATAATATTATCGGCAGTTATTGGCGCGAAGTTGTGTTTTCAGATCGCTCACCCGCTTTTGCAAGTCGATGTCTTCCGGGTAATCAAGTGGCAAGGTATCCAGTTGGAGGTTTTGTCCTTGGTCCGGGCAGCCGACCGGCGATTTTATAATAGTTTCTATATCAGAAATAGTCTGATAAAACGCTTGTTTCCTTTTTTCTTTTTCCGCTACTTCTTTCTTTGCTTCTGCTATTTCCAGTTTTATAAGGGCCTGTTCAGCAATACCCTTTTCCTGCATGGCCCACACTCCAATGGCAGTTGCCAATAAAAAACCGGCTATGGCCGCCGCCGCCAACACACGGGCCCGCCGTCGCTGCTGCTCGGCCCCCTCGCGTCGCTTCCGCTCCTCGCGCGCGACTACTTCCGCCTCTTTGGCCCGCTGTTCCGCCGCCATTTGTTGGGCCTTTGCATCCGCTGCTGCCCTTGTTTTAGCAGCTCGCTGCCGCGCCTCGTCCCTTGCATTCACCAGGGGTGCCAATAGTACATCGTGGCTGACCTCGTAGTGTACCCGTCCGCCGATGGTCTCCCGGCGAATCAGGAATTTATCCTCCAGATAATCGAGCAGCTCTTGGCTGACCGTCAGCTGGTGGTTGTGCAGCATGGTCTCTTCCAGCAGCTCCTTATCCATGCTGACCCGGCGGATATCCGGCATTTCCTCGCCGATGACCATTACTTCCTCCAGCAGTACGTGGGCCGTCTGGCGGCTATCTGCGTCGGGCAGGTTGGCCAATCGGTTGGTGTAATACTGTTCATAAATCTGTCCGAAATTGGGCAGGTCCTCCTCTTTGACCACCGTGGGTTGCACCCCATTGGATTTCCGAGTCCGGGCAATGAGGCTTTGCTCGATGGTCTGACAAACCATCTGCAATTGAAAGGCCTCAATCGAACGCTGCTCTCCCTGGTCGTATGGCGAGTCGGAGGGCTTACTCAGTTCGGAGAGTATCCTGGCCAGGGCAGGCGGCTCGTATCCGAAGGGGCCTTTCAGGATAAACGTCCGGTCGCTGAGTTGCGCGGGTCGGACGATGGCATCTTTGGCTTGTTGTTCGTTGAGCGCATGTAGTTCATAGCGAGCATGCAGTATGGCGGGCAATTCCTCGCGCATACTATTGAGCAGATGAATCCGGTCGGAACGGATGATAAAAAGGGCGCGCATATCCATCTGCTGGTGCAGCAGGCTTTTACTGGCCCGGTCAAGGTCGCCCATTTGGTCGCGTACTGGCTGCGGGATGCGCGTGTAGAGCAATTCAGAGAGTTCCCGCCGAAACTGCAACTGGGCTTCGACCGGATAGGAGAAGAATTCTTCAAATTGATCGAAGATCAGAAAAACGCGTTCCCTGGCGGCGGTTTTGCTGGATTTAAAGGCACTCCACAACGTATTATTAATTCCTTTTTGCTGAAAAAAACCGTTGATTTTGATGTCCAGATCGTCTTTGCCTACCTTTTCGAGGAGGCGTTCGATCACGGCAGCGCAAGGCATACTGGCTTGGCTGGTCTGACCATACAGATTGAGGCGAACATACACCGGGCAGTTGGGGATGGGCTGCTCTTCGCCGGTTTCCGGGTCGAGGGCAATATTGGGCTTGCCGATTAGCTCGGGTATCACCCCGGCCTTGACCAAAGACGACTTGCCATAGCCGGACTTGCCAAACAATACGGTCAACTTTTCCCGGCTGACCAGACCAAGCAAATCAGTTTGGTCCCGTTCGCGGCCAAAAAACAGCGCAGCATCGCTGGCTTCAAAGGGCTTTACCCCGGGGTAGCGGTAAATGGCAGTCATTTGGCGGCGGCAATTTGGCGGGCGAGCTGGATGACGGAATCCGAAATCTGGTTCAGGGCAGGCAGATAATCGCGACTATCCATTTTAGGTTGGTTTTGCGCAATATGCTGGTATCGTGCGCTGCACTGGGTGGCATCATCTTCCCAGGCAGTGCCTTTGGCGAAAGCAAGCAACTTGCCGATGGCTTTGGCATACAGGGCGTTTTGGATGTCCCGGATGATATTCGCCTCCTCCGGGACCAAAGGATTCTCCAACAGGTCACGCAGAAACGGCAGATTGGCCTTTTGGGGATCGGCATTTTTGTATTCCATCGCCTGCTGCGTAAATGCCTCCCAAAAATCACCTTCCTCCTGGTCCCAAAAACCTATTTTAAACTGGTTCACTAAAAAGGTGTACGTATCTGGATTGATTTTGTGCGGCCCGGCATATTTTCGATAAGCTGCCTTGCCGCACAGGATGCGCAACATGACTTGGGTATACCATTTCTCGAAGGAAAATCCGATGAAAATGTACGTACGGATTTTCTCCAGGGCAGTTTGCAATCCACTGGGCAGGCCAGCGGCACCCAGGGAAGAACCGATCAGCGAGAAGAGGTCGTCGTAGTCCAGTACCAGGCTTTCGTCCTCCAAAACACTGCCGGCCAGATTATAGATCAAAGGCTCCTCCAGGGTGGGCGGGGCCACCTCATCGCTGGGCCGATCCCCTTTGCGGTAGTGGGAAAACCGATGCCTGATCCCATATTTATAAAAAGTATCCGTCAAAAAAGTGTCCGGATTTATGGAAATAATCAAATGAAAAGGCAGCCGCGCAATGGTCTTAAATAGGTCTTCCTGGTATTCCTGCAAGGCAGGCAATTGGTAGCATTCCTGGCGCAGCGATTGGGCCAGGTCAGATTTAACGGATTCATCTTCCGAAGGGAAAAGAAACAATCCGTCATTTTGATAGTAGTGGGTGACGTCATTTTTGAACTGCTCGTATAGCCGGTCCCGGAGATACATATTCATTGGCTTTCCTTCAAACCGCAAGATTTCCGGGCCGATGACGAGGACGCATTGCTCATTGGCAATATAAGTCAGAATTTTCTCGAAAGGGAACATTTCACTTGCTAGATGGAAGATGTCAAAAATAGAATTTTGAGTAGTTAAAGGTAGGGCTTTTTTTGTATTACGCTATTATTTGTGTTTTGGGCATTTAATATCTTTAAAAAAAGCCCTGCGATGTTGTCCGGTGTAGCGTTGCGAAACAACCGTCGGCCCTTCAAAATATCATCCCGAACAGCAAAGCAGTGGACCACTGTATCTGCCATCAATGGCGGAAAGGGCAGACGGATGCCGGAGGTTGCGGAGAAAGGCCTAAATTTGGCGCAAAAATTGACTGTTTACTGCTGCGACCACCAAACACAAGATGGATATTGAGCAAATCAAAAGTGAAATCAAATACCGTACCTCCCGCTCCGGGGGCAAGGGTGGCCAGAATGTGAACAAGGTGGAGACCAAGGTAGAAGCCGTGCTTGATCTGCCCAATTCGCGGGCTTTTTCTGCGGAAGAAAAGGCCCGTGTGTTGGATAAACTGGCCCATCGAATGACCGCTGAAGGGCTGATTGCCGCCGTGAACCAAACCGAGCGTTCGCAGCTGGCCAACAAAACATTGGCCGAAAAAAAACTTTTGGTCCTGTTGCAAAAAGCCGTGGTCCAGGTGAAAAAACGCCGACTGCCCAAAGTGCCAGCCTACGTGGTGCGCACCCGGATAGAAGGCAAAAAGCGGCTGTCCGAAAAAAAAGCCGACCGTCGGCAAATCATCTACCACCAAGGTACGGGGGATTAACCTTCACATTTTCCCGCAACCGCCTCCACAAATTTTTCCCTCCATCTTACTCAGCCACCGATTGATTCATCAAACTACATATAACCTTATGTACTCAAAATTATCCTTTCTTTTCCTGCCGCTTCTGTTGCTGGCTACCCTGCTACCGGCCCAGGTACCCAAAGACGTCACCATTGCCGTCACGGCGACTTTGTCCACCAACCCGGCCAACGTAACCATCAGCTGGCCTAATCCTGCCGCATCCACCGTGCTGGTTTTGCGGCACATCAAGGGTACGGCCCTCAATCTTTGGACCTCGCTCCTCAACGTGACCAACAGTAGCCAGACCGCCTTTGTGGACAACTTGGTCAACCCTGGACAGGTTTACGAATACGCCGTACAACGCACCGTGGGCGGCGTGACCAGCTACGGGTACGCGCACGTGGCCTTCAATACCCCAGTGGTGGACGGCCGCGGCAAGTTGATCTTCTTGGTAGACTCCCTGCTGATGGGTCCCTTGGGCAACGAAATCGGTCGGTTGAAACTCGACATGATGGCCGAAGGCTGGATCATCGTCCCGCATATCATTGGCAGTGGGGCCACCGTGCAAACCGTTAAAAGTCAAATTGTTGCCGACTACAATGCCGATGCGTTCAACACAAAAATGGTTTTTTTGCTCGGTGCACTGCCAGTCCCCTATTCGGGAAATACCGCTTGGGATAACAAGACCGATCACCAGGGGGCTTGGCCGTCCGACAGCTATTACGGCGACATAAATGGCATCTGGACAGATGTAGCCGTCAACAACACTACGGCTGCCCGTGCAGCCAACGACAATGTGCCAGGCGACAAAAAATTCGATCAGATCACCATCCCCAGCGCAGTAGAGCTGGCCGTCGGGCGGGTGGATTTTCGGCACTTGACCACCGCTACTTTCGGCACCTCGCAGGTCGAGCTGTATCGCCGCTATCTGGACAAAGACCACGCTTGGCGCACCAAAGCATACACCGTGGCCAATAAGGTGGTAATAGACGATAATCTGGGCTACGCCAGCGGGGAGGCCTTCGCAGCCGATGGCTATCGCAATGCCTATCCACTGGTCGGTGCCTCCAACGTGGTGGAAGCGGACTTCTCTGCCTCTAACCCCAATGGCTATTTGCTCGGCTATGGGGCCGGGGCGGGTACTTACACCAGCGTTGATGGGGTTGGGACTAGTGCTAACTTTGCCACTAGCACTGTAAATGTGGCTTTCTCCCTGTTTTTTGGCGACTACTTCGGCGACTGGGATTCTGAAACGGACCCTTTTCTGCCTTCGGTACTGGCCTCCCGGGGTGGTATTCTGGCCACAGCCTGGGCCGGGCGGCCACACGTGTTTTTGCAGGGCCTGGCCTCCGGCGAGACCATCGGCTACTGTATGAAAGAGACCCAGAATGCCCAGTACAACACGGCTTTTTTGCTTAGTTCAGGCACTGGCAGGAGCGGTACGCACGTATCGCTGCTCGGTGACCCCACCCTGCGCGCCCAGGTAGTGGCACCGCCCAGCAATCTGCTTGCGGTAGGCCAATGCGGGACCGTTACCTTGAACTGGACGGCCCCTGTTGGCGGAGCAGCCGACGGCTATCACGTCTATCGGTCGACGGAACGCAATGGTTTCTACGACCGCCTGACCGCTGACCCATTGGAGGCGACTTCTTTTGCCGACAACATGGCCCCGGGCGACACGCTGTACTATCAGGTGCGGGCGATACAACAAGTCAGCACGCCTGGTGGCGGGTCTTATGCCAACGCCAGCCTCGGAGCCACCGTTTCCCTAGTCTTCGCGCCAATGGGGGTGCCCATCGTAAACCTGACCGGCGGGACCCTCACCTGTACTAGAGTATCAGTGGCCCTAAGCGGGGTGATCGCCCCCAATACCGCCACTTGGATCGGCCCAGGTGGATACACATCCGCGCAGGCCAACCCAAGCGTGACCCGGCCGGGCGTGTACATAGCAACAGTAACGGCACCCAACGGCTGTAGCACCATGAGCGAGGTAGCGGTATTGATCGATACCTTTTTGCCTACTTTCACCATACCGCCATTTCCACCGCTTAGTTGCCTCCTGCCCTGTGGCATTATTACCTTGCCCGAAACCCCGGGCTACCAAGTCGTGCTGGATGGCACCATACTTCAAACGGGCGTTCCCTATTCCGTTTGTGACACCGGCTTGCACACCGTCATTCTGCGTTCCCTGAACAACGGTTGCGAAGATTCTTACAGTGCCATCCTGACGGAAGATGTGGAGCCACCAGGTGCCAATGCCACCAGCAGCAGCAGTTCGTGTGGTCCACCCTTTCAATTGCAGGGCAGCTCTGAGACGCCCAACGTGACCTATGCGTGGGCTGGTCCCGATGGATTTGCTTCCACCCAGCAAAACCCGACGGTAACGGCTACAGGTTTTTACCAGTTGACGGTAAGAGATACGTTCAACGGCTGTACTTCTTCGGCCTCGGTCGTTGTCGAAGCCGGATCAGGTGCACCGAACATCAGTGCCACCGGTGGCATCCTCACCTGTAGTCAGCAGACAATCACCATCCAAGGCATCTCCACTACACCGGGAGCGACCTTTACCTGGACCGGGCCGGGCGGGTTCACTTCTGCTCAGCAAAATCCAACTGTCACGCTGTCAGGTACTTACGTTTTGACTGTGACCGCGCCAAGTGGTTGTGCAGGTACGGCTAGTGTGGTAGTTACCGCCAATACCGCCGTACCCAACGTCACCGCTACCGGTACGACGCTCACTTGTAGCCAGCCCACCGCCGCACTCCCGATTCAAGGTAACTCCACCACGTCTGGCGTGACCTACTTATGGACCGGACCGAACGGGTTCACTTCCACCCAACAAAATCCGCCCGCCACTGTGCCCGGCACCTACGTACTGGTGGTAACTGCCCCGAATGGTTGCACCAACAGTGCCACTGCTGTGTTTATTGCGGATATAACCCTGCCTACTGCCACCGCTACGGGCGCAGTATTTCCCTGCAATCAGACCACGGCGACCATTATGGGGACCTCCAACGCTTCGGGTGCCACCTTCACTTGGTCGGGGCCGGGTGGGTTCACCTCTAGCCTGCCGAACCCAACCGTCATGTTAGTGGGAACTTATATCCTGACAGTGAGTGCACCTAATGGATGTACCAGCACCGCCAGTACCCAGGTCAGCAGTGGTGCTGCAGCCAACGCGACTGCCATCGGCGCGACCCTCACCTGTAGCCAACCAACGGCGACGATTCAAGGCAGTTCGACCAACTCTGGTGCTTCTTTTGCCTGGACCGGACCAGGCGGATTTACTTCCAACCAACAAAACCCGACCGTGAGTACTGCTGGTACTTATGTGTTGACGGTGACCGTCCCCGGGGGCTGTAGCAACACAGCCAGTGCTACGGTCAACACAAATAGCATCCCGCCGATCGTAACCGCTGCGGGTACGACGCTTACCTGCATTCAGCCAACGGGCACTATTCAAGGCAGTTCCGTTGCATTGGGAGCAAGTTTTCTGTGGACGGGACCGGGCGGGTTCACCTCGACCCAACCCAACCCAACCGTCACGTTGGCAGGCACTTACCTGCTGACGGTGACCGCTGCCAACAGTTGTACCGCCACCGCCACCGCCGTGGTTCTCCTGGATGCTAGCCTGCCAACGGTCACGGCCACTGGCACGACACTTGCCTGCAATCAGCCCACCGGGACGATTCAGGGTAGTTCTACCACCACAGGAGCTGTTTACCTATGGACCGGACCAAATGGCTTTACCTCCACCCAGCCAAACCCGACGGTTACTGTTGCCGGTACTTATGTTTTGGTGGTTACTGCGCCTACGGGTTGTTCCAGTACGGCCTCTGTGCAAGTCATTAGTAGTGTTGCAGCCAACGCAACCGCTATCGGCGCGACCCTCACCTGTAGTCAGCCAACGGCGACAATTCAAGGCAATTCGACCAACTCAGGTGCCACCTTTGCCTGGACCGGGCCGGGCGGATTTACTTCCAACCAGCAAAACCCCACCGTAAGTACCGCCGGTACTTATACGCTGACAGTGACCGCTTCCGGTGGTTGTACCAGCACAGCCAATGCTACGGTCAACACAAACAGCATCCCAC
Organism: Saprospirales bacterium; assembly: GCA_043753125.1. Lineage (GTDB taxonomy): Bacteria > Bacteroidota > Bacteroidia > Chitinophagales > Saprospiraceae > M3007. Next base: position 12,655 of record JAYUXG010000704.1, read on the forward strand.
CAATTGTAACCGCCACGGGTACGACGCTTACCTGTACCCAGCCGACGGGTACTATTCAAGGCAGCTCCGTTGCATCGGGAGCAAGTTTTCTGTGGACGGGGCCGGGCGGATTCACTTCGACCCAGGCCAACCCAACCGTCACGTTGGGAGGCACTTACCTGCTGACGGTGACCGCTGCCAACAGCTGTACCGCAACGGCTACTGCCATAGTCACCTTGGATGCTACCTTGCCGAACATCACGGCCAGCGGTACGACGCTCACCTGTGGCCAGCCTACCGGCACCATTCAAGGCAATTCCACGACCTTGGGAGCCATCTACTTATGGACTGGGCCAAATGGGTTCACCTCTACCCAACCCAACCCGACCGTTACTGTTGCTGGGACCTATGTTTTGCTGGTTACTGCGCCCACGGGTTGTTTCATCTCCGCCACTGTGCAGGTTAGTGCTGGCGTCGCGCCCAACGCGACTGCCAACGGAGCGACCCTCACCTGTAGCCAGCCGACAGCAACTATTCAAGGTAATTCGACTACTTCAGGTGCTACTTTTGCCTGGACGGGGCCGGGCGGATTTATTTCCAACCAGCAAAACCCGACTGTAAATGCCGCCGGTACTTACACGCTGACGGTGACTGTCCCCGGAAGTTGCACCAGCACGGCCACTGCCACAGTCAACACGAACAACGTCCCGCCAAATATAACCGCCACGGGTACCACGCTCACTTGCGCCCAGCCCACGGGGACCATTCAAGGCAGCTCCGTCACCTCGGGGTCGAGTTTTCTCTGGACCGGGCCGGGCGGGTTCACTTCGACCCTACCGAATCCAACTGTTACGTTGGCAGGTACTTACCTGCTGACGGTGACCGCTGCTAACAGCTGTGTCGCCACGGCCACTGCCGTAGTCAGTCTAGATGCCAGCCTGCCGACTGTCACGGCCACTGGCACGACGCTCACCTGTAGCCAGCCCACCGGAACGATCCAGGGTAGTTCTACGAGCACCGGAGCCATTTACCTATGGACCGGACCGAATGGGTTCACCTCTACCCAACCGAACCCAACCGTTACGGCAGGCGGCACCTATATTTTGCGAGTCACTGCACTTACGGGTTGTTTCAGCTCCGCTACGGTGGAAGTTATATCGAATATGGCCGCCCCTGATATTTCTGTTGACCAGCCCGACGTGCTGGATTGTAACACTGCTTGTGTGACCGTGGCAATAGGATCTACTACCCCTGGTGCTGTATTTGCCAGCCAGGAATATTGCCTGCCGGGTATCTACACTGCCGTAGTGACCGCCCCTAATGGCTGTAGCAGCTCCCAATCATTTGAGGTCATCCAGGCCTCACCACTGGGAGTGGCGATATCCTTAGTGACAACGGATTGCGCGGGTGCTATTACGCTCACCGCGATTGTTAGTGGCGGTACAGCTCCCTACCAATACATCTGGTCCAATGGAGATACGACGGCTACGACGACCACCACGATCTCCACCAACCTGACGGTCAGCATTACGGATGCCGGTGGTTGCAGTTTACAAAGCCCTCCTGTTAACGTCGTGGTACCCTTGCCCATCCAGATTGGCACCCAAGTAGTCGATGTAAGTGCCATCGGCCTGCAAAATGGGTCCATAGTGCTAACGGTGCAGGGCGGCGACTGCCTCATTTATGAATACTTGTGGAGCAATGGAGCTACGACCTCTGCTATTGTCAATTTATCTGCCGACACGTACACCGTAACCATCACCTGTCCGCTGACCGGATGTACCACCGTCGCCACGGTGGAAGTACAGACCACAGTCGGCACAGAGGATGCTGCTTTTTGGAAGAAACTCAGCTTATCGCCTAACCCAACTGATGGCCAGGTGCTACTTACCCTGCTTTTGCCGGAGGCTACGGCCTTACGGGTAAAAGTATTGGATGTCGTTGGGCGGGTCGTTTTAACCTTGCCGGAAACAACCTTGCTGGAAGCCAGCCTGCCGCTTGATCTGCGCCATTGCCCATCAGGTATGTACACTGTGCTGCTTTCGACGAAAAACGAGGTGGCAGTGCGGAAGTTGATGGTGGTAAAACAATAGGCACAAGACATTAGCAAAAAAGACAAGAGGCAATGAGCACTATACGCTGGTTGCCTCTTGCTTTTTACCCTGTTTCAGCAATACTATTTTTTGGAAAATAGTAATACAGTCATTGCGCGTTGCCTAATTGCCAATTGCTTTTTTTGCCCATTGTCTATTCTTTCACTGCACTACAATCTCGAATGGCAAACGGGCCAAAATACCGTTGCTCTTGCGCAAATCCTGCACCGCCTTATACATCGGGTATACCTCGCCCAGCTCGGAACGAATCAAAGCGGCCTTTACATCATCTT
>JAYUXG010000705.1:0-34071 GCA_043753125.1 Saprospirales bacterium
GCGTGGATGTTCAGGTGCATGGCTATTTTTTGAAAAAAGATTGACTAATTGGGAGGGCGAAATTAACTTTGCCTATGGCAATCATGTGCGAAAGCAAAATAAATTTCGCATTAGCGACGAAAGTTTTACTTTAAAATGGCTCTCCCGTAATTTTGAATATTTTTCTCGCACAAATCTATAAAAACGTGTTCATAAGCAAGACGTATGCTGACTTCCATTTTGCAAGAAATGTTGGAGCGCGCGCTGCTCCAACTCCGCAAAGAGATCAACCTGTACCCCGACGAGCAAACGCTGTGGGCCGTGCGCGGCAACATTTATCACCTGGGGCAGGTGAATTACCATCGGTGGCTGGTGGGGTAGGGGACTATTAGCCACTTAAGAGGCACTACACTAAAGCGGCATACACCTGCGCCGTCCCTCGCCAGCATTTGCCAAATAAAATTGCGCTCGTATAGTCAAACCTGGTAGATTTGCCGAAACAAACGTTTGACTACTATGAAGATTTACCTGTCTGCGCAGCCTTACTTACTCAAAGTCTGCCTGTTTCTCCTAAGTATCGGAGCCGCCTTATCCACCAACGCCCAGACCGGGATTGGTGCCAAACCGCCCAAAGGCGCTGCCGTCCTGTTCGGCGGCACCCGCCAGCAACTGGACAAAAACTGGATGTATTGGGCAGGTCCACGGTTGGCCGCTACTATGCCTATCAAGTGGCAGTTGGTCAAAGACCCGGTCGATGCGGGCCAGGCCGTCAACACCAACGACCCAGCCTCAGCTGGTGGTCGCTACGGCTCGGCGGATATCGTCACCAAGAAAGAATACCGCGATTTCCGGCTACACGTTGAGTTTTTGATTGCGAACAAAGGCGGTAACAGCGGCGTGTACCTCCAAAACCGCTACGAAATACAAGTACTTGACGGCGATTCGACCACGCACGGCATGGCGGCGGTCATCAACGAAAAGGCCTCGCCCTACCATCCTTATCGTGGGGTAGGTAAATGGAACGCCTACGATATTGTGTTCCGGGCGGCCCGTTTTGGCGAGGGCAAGCGTACGGAACCGGCGATGGTTACCATGTACTTTAATGGCGTCAAAGTACACCGCAACCAGTCCATTGCGCAGGTATGGGGCGGCCCCAATTCCGGCATTGATGGGGGCAACGACGGCGGTAAGGGCATCACCGACGTGCCAGGCGGGCTAAAACTACAAGCCGAGGGCCACGATGTGCTCTACCGCAACATCTGGATCAAAAAATTGCGTTTGAAGAAGGCCGACACTGATTTTTAGGAGGTTTGAAAAATTCAAAGCATTGACTGTCAATGCTTTGAATTTTTGCTCAAAATTCCGTTCCTGGGCGCACTGATGGCGACCATTTGCTTTATTGCGTCCTTTGTTTTGAGCGGTACGGGCAACGTTATTTTACAAACCACTGCTTATTCAACGCATCACCTCCACCTGCCGAACCACACTCCCTTTATCCGTCCGCACCGTCAATTGGTACAAACCAATGGGTAATAGGTTGGCCTGAATCACCGCGTTTTGCGCTCCTGCTTCGTCGTCGCCACGCAACACCACCCGACCCAGCGTATTATGCAGGGTCCATGCCTGGATGTTCGCATCGGACGTGATGGAGAACTGGTCAGACACTGGGTTTGGAAAGACCTTCACCTCTACCGCACCCATCGTTTTTTTGGTGCGATCGGGCGAAGCCGGACCAAGGAGCAGTATGTCGCCGTTTTCACGGTCGTTGGCAAATTCGCTGCCATCGTCTCCCGCTACGCCGGGGCCAGTTGCTGGGCGGACATTGAAATCGATCAACCGAAAACCTCGGGCGGAGAGATGCTCCCAGTACGATGCCGAGGAGTTCCAGTTGCTTTCCCACAGGGCATAGCCGTCGTTGCCAGCCACAAAAACCCCGGAATAAATGGTGTTGTTGCCCGTTCCATCGGTATCCAAATCAATCAGCCGATAGCCCTGCGCACCCATTTCAGCCCATTTGGTGGTGAAGTTAGCCCAGTTACTGGTATGCCAGAGTGCATAGCCACCGGGACCATATTTCCATACCCCGGCATAATACGTGGAGCCGCCCGATTTGTACACTTCCACATCCACCAAGTGGTAGCCCTGTCCACCCAGCTCCGCCCATTTGGCGTTGAAGACCGCCTGCGTCAGACCGGCATAGAGGTAGTAGCCCCAGTTTCCGGCACCGTACACGCCAGCAAACTTGGTGGCTCCATTGGCATCGGTGAATACTTCGAGGTCGAGCAACCGGTAGCCCTGGCCCGAAAGGGTATTCCATTCACTGGTAAAAGCAGCCCAGGTAGTACCCATTTGGACCTTTGACACACCACTGCCAGCCCGCCATACAGCGGAGTATTCGAGGGCGTTGCCGACTTTGGTCACGCTCAAGTCGGTCATGCGCAGGCCGATGTTTTTGAAATCGCTGTCCTTTTGTTGCATCCCAACTGCACTGGTGCCCGTCCACAAGCCATATCCGCCAGTGCCTTCCCGAAAGACGCTCGTATAAACGTGGGTGCTGTACAAAGGCTTCCCACCGCTCGGCCAAACGAAGGCGCGGGTGCCAGCATAACCGGGCAGGCCGTGGGCAGTGAGTTTCGTCCAGTCCGCGCTCGAACTGAGGCTGGTGAAGCTGGTTTTGGCAATGGCATAGCCCGTGTTGAACAACAGCGGACGGAAAGGCCCGGTTTCAATGGTGGTTTCTTTGCGGACGTGAATGTGCAGGTGCGGGCCGCTGCTGCTGCCCGAGTTGCCAGCCAAGCCGAGGAAATCGCCGGCTTTTACCACGCGACCAACCTGCGTCAAAGCCGGGTTCAACGAGTTTTTTTGCATATGGGCGTACAGCACGATGTCATCGCCATGCTGAATGTAGAAGTGGTTGCCTGCTCCTCCATTGGTGTAGGCTTGCCAGTTGGCCTGTTCACCGGGCTTGGGGTTGTTCGGCACGCTGTTGTGGAAACCTTTCACCACACCGTCGGCCACGGCGTAGAGCGGTTTGCCCCAGACCCGGGCGTGGGCGTTTTGGGTGCCGTTGGTGCCGGGCAGGTTCCAAGTCCACACACCGTTTTCGAGGCCCTGCACATTCATATCGTAAGCAAAGACCTGACTGCCACCGCCGTGGGTACTGGCACCCTCCCACACTTCGTTGGGGGCCAAGTCAAAGGCGCGGAAGGGCATTCCATAGGTTTTGCTGTATGGAGCCAGCGATTTGGTGAAAATAACGGGCGTGGAATAGCCGGAAAAATAAAACTTTACCGTAAGGGAACTCGGCAGCGGTGCATTGAGGTATAGTACATCGCCCACTTGATGGTAGTCACGGCTGTTTTGCCAGCCCTGCCAGGCGTTCGAGGCGATGGCGGCCATCGAAAAGTTGAACGTTTGGGTCTGCGCTACCCCACCTTGTACGTACTCGAAAACAACCTTGTTCCAAGTGATGCTGCTGGATTGCTTATTTTTGACCCACATCAGGAGCGACACTTGGGCTTTTCCGGCCTGACCGCCCGTCCAGGCAGCCACTGTTTCGTAGAGTAATGCGTTGCCTTCTTGTTGATCAAAGATGACATCCACGCTGGGCGCGGCGTTGTCGGGGCTGGAACTCTCGATTTTGCCCCAGGCAGGTGGGACACTCAGGGCGGGATCTGAGGTTTTGTCCGTGTGCAGGCAGTGGTAGGCACCCGCTTCGTTCAGGTTGTCTGCCTGCTGCGCGGAAAGTTGGAAGGTGAAAAGAAAATGAGCCAGCAAAAGGAGGCACCAGGCAGGAGCATTTGCAAAGGAAGATTTTTTCATTGGATGGATTTTTTATACCCTTTATTCCATGAAAAGTTCTTCTGTGAACAGCGGCGTGCTAGTTTTTACGCCCATACACTTACATCACTTCTGCAACGGCCAAATCCACCCCGTTTTCAGATCGTAATACCCGATCTCCCCACCACGGGTAACCTGGAATATACCGTTGGTCATCTCTTCGACCTCTTCGTACTCAGGCGGCAATAGTTCCCGGCCGTCCCGGCTGACCAAGCCACGCAACTTGGGGTTGACGGCCTGGAGGTACCAGCGGCGCGACAACACCCGGTTGTAGAGCATGGGAATGATGGTCATGCCACGACGGTTAACGGCTCCCCATGCTTTGTCAAAGTTCCTGACAATAAACAGGTCGGGGTTCACCGGCTGAATCTCCCCAAATTGCCGTTGCAATAAATCCAGGCCTTCTTTGTCGGTAAATGTCTTGGCGTTGCCGGTTGATCTGACAAAGACATCCTCTGCCCAATACGTTGGGACGCCGCCCGCCATTGGAAGTATATTGCCCTGCCGATCCAATAGGAGCCAGTGTAGCAGGACCTGCTGGCCTCCCTGGCTATTGGTGCTGGTATCCCTGGCGTACACTTTGGCATACCCGTTTTTAAATACCTGGGCCTCTATCAAGTTTTCTACGGGCAGCCTACGACCGGCAGTATCAAAATAAGCCCAGTAGCCACGCTTTTCCTTTTGCACCGCTACCATCCCTTCTGATACAGTATCTATTTCCAAAAACTCGATGGGCAAACGCAGGTTACCGCGACCATCCACCAGGCCCCACTGCTTATTGGAGCGTACTTTGGCAAAGCCGTTCAAAAGATTGGTAATAGAGTCGTAAGGAGGCGTAACCGGCTCTCCGACGCTATTCAACATAACGTATTTTCTGGTGTCCCGTACTTTGGCCACAGTAGTCCCAGTCAAGTTAAATGGGGCTATGGTTTGGTACAACATACTGGTTTTTAGCAGTACATGGCCCGTGGAATCGATGATGCCGGGGATTTCCAATTTGGCCTGTTTATCCACAGAGGTGACCACGGCGACACCGTTGGAAAAATTACCAGTCGATTTAAAAGCTGGCTTGATAATGGGTTCGCCTTGGCGGTTATAATAGCCATATTTCGCATTTGCTTTTTCCCGGAAATAGCAGCGGTTGCCTTTAAAATTACCCAACCAGTTACCCTGGCTTTTGGGTACCGCCGTTTTGAAAACAAGCTTACCACTGCGGTCGATGAAACACCAGTAGGCCAAACTGTCCACGCACACGGCGGCCAGCCCCTCCGAGAAGTTGCGCGCCGTGGTGTATTGGCCAGGAAGCACAAAATGGCCCAGTGTGTCTATGTAGCCATAGCGGCCATTAGAATCCAGTTCTGCGCTTCGACCTTCGGCAAATCCATTGCGATAGCCCTGCGGCAGCGTATCTAATCTCATGACGAATGCCCCGCGTGTATCGAAGATATACTTTGGCGCGCCTCGGTTTTCGGTGATGAAATATTTTTTGTAGCGTTCGATGCTCTGATACTTGGGCGGAAAAAGCAACTTTCCCTTGGTATCCATCAGGCTGAAGACCAATGGGTCGCTTGGCTTGACCCCATATTTGCCCACCTTGGCCAGGCTATCGGGCAAGTAGTAATGGTTGATAAAATCGAAGGTCGGCGGCACGACAAAACGGCCAAGCAGGTCAATAACGCCCCAGCGGGGTTGGTTTCCCTGGTTCGCTGCTACAAAGTAATGATAGTCTTGGGTAAACAAACCGGTGTTTGCGCCCTGCCAGCCAAACAAGCGTTGAAAAGCCCCGCTAATGCCCAACGAAAATACCTTTTCATCGGTCACTTTCTGAAATACCAATTGCCCGCCGACGCAAACATTGGCCAATCCACAATTGAACGGGCCGATGTAGGTAAACCGGAGTGGCTGGCCTAACGAGTCGCAGCGTTGCAGGCCCTGCCGGTCCACCAGGCCCATCAAGCCCAGGGTGTCAATAAAAACGGTGTAAGGCACCCTCACCTTGAACGGCATACAGCCCACCATAGCGGGAGAGCCAGCGATCCGTTTGCCATCCAGCCCATACATCATCATCCCGAACACCTTGTTCTCCTTAAAATTGGGGGCGTAAGGAATTTTTATCTTTTGGTTTTTAAATATTACGCCCACCATTTTATCCGTCACCATCGGGAAAGCATATCTGGTGGATTTGGCGTACGAAAAATTTGATACGTCCTCGCTGAAATCCTGCCAGTCTGGCCAATATAAATCCTCAGTAGGGCTGGTTTTGGACAGTTCGCTGGTGTAGCGTGGCATTGCTTCGAACCAAGACTGGTCATCGAGAATCGTAACGCTTTCAATACCTTTTTGCAAGGTGGTAGCCTTTTGGAAATTAAAGAACCGATCCAGGGCGATGATCTTGAAATTGCCATCTTCGTCCAGTTGTCCATTGAGCACGCGCGGGCTTACTTGCTCGAGCGTATAAAACATACAGGGCACAATGGTATCGAGTTTAAAATTGGCAGCTCCCCAGCGGCGATTCTTGGATACCAACACAATACTATCCTTAAAGTCCTTGATCCAGTCATACACCAACGGCAGCATTGGTTCCCTGCTTTGCGCGGGCACTATCAAACCCCATTTGTCCCTGCGCTCCACCCGATAAATGCCGGGAAATCCGGCAGGCTCAATTCTGGAGTAGTTGGTATCGACCGCCGGACTCAGATCATTTTTCAACAACTGTTGTCTGCTACTATAAGAAGGAATACCAATTAAGTAATTTTCATCCAGTGGTTTCAGCGTTTTATAGGGGTGCCCTACCGTCTTAATCGAATCCAGGCTCCACAATACAGCCGACGGTGCTTCGCCTCTACGGATTGCCACTGCCCAATGGCTGTTCATTCGCTGTATTTGGTCATATTGCTCCTCTTTCTCCACCCCGTCGGCCACGATTTTCCATTTATCGACCACCAAAGCGTCGTGTAGACTGTCTTTTGGAATAGTAACCAACACTTTAACGGCGAACAGACGGGGATGTAGAAGGTTGACGTCAACGTAGCGACAAGGCAAAACAATCTTGCCGTTTTTGTCGGCAATGCCCCAAGCCTGGTTTTGATCTTTGGCATTTGGGTCCCTGATCTTAAAGAATCCGCTCTCATGCACTAGTTCCAAATGGTCAAATTTCGGCTCAAACAACACCCGGTCTTCCGGCACACTAAATACGCCGCGCAGCTGATTTTTTACAATGACAATATATTGTATTTCACGGGTGCTATCAATGCCCAAAGCAAAAATATCGTCGAATTGCTCTTGCAAGACTAGCACGCCTTTCGGGCGGACCAAGCGAAACATCGAATCCGTCCGAACGGCAAAATAATGGCGCGTGAGCGGGAAAATATACTGGTAGCTGGCAGGTAGTGCTTCCTGCAAACCATCATCCAATAAGCCCACTTTTTTGCCTTGTTCAAACAGCCGAAAAGGCGACTCACCCGACCCGTAATTCAAGGAATGCCAGGGCAGATTAATGGAGAGATGGTCGTATGTCGGCGGAATGGTCAGCTCCGGTTTACCACCCCAAACGGAAATAAAACCCCATTTCTCTTGTTGGTGGACTGGATACAAAGGCACTTGCGCAGTCATGGGGATAGTAATCGCGGCGCAACAGCACCACAACAGGATTCTGAACATAGCCTTAGTTTTTTCTAAATAGCAATACGCTGGATGGTCTGTTGCAGATCTTCCACACTGGCCACCGGTTTCGGCTGCAAGGTCATTTTGAACAGATAAGGCTGTCCCTTGGTGCTGGCCATCTCACTGCGGACTCGTTCGAAGTCACTCTGCGCAAACGTGGCCACCCGGCCATCGGGAAGCACGGCCACTAAACTATTGCGGTCACTCTGGCTGAACCGAATCTCTTTCCAGTAATGAGCAGGGTATTGTATAATGGCCCGATCCTTACCGGCAATCAAGTAGACAATAATTTTCGCGCGCACGTCGGCCGATAAAGTCTCGCCGAAATCAAAATCACCCGCTACTTGCATCACATCCGGCTGACTATAAAAGCGATCGTGGTTGTACAGGCCAAAACCCTGGATGGCCATGCCCCGGGTAACGGCTTCTTGCTGTGCTTCCAGTTTTTCCATGTATTCCCGTCTTCCCGCACCTTGGCTATATTCGGCCATCAATGCCTCGTAGGCCTTTTGTTGGGTCTGGTATTCGGGGCCGGACAAAGCCAGCGTGACTGGAAAACGCAGCGTAGTATCCCCCTCCATGACCAAGGTGTACAGGTTGGGATCGGCAGTGGGGGTCAGGGTACTTTTCCGCCAACGGAACTGGCTGATTTGTTTCAGTATTTTCGGTTCCGTGGCCCGGACGTTCTTGCCGGCATACAGCAGGATAGTTTGCGTCTTTTTATTGCGCAAATTGGCGCATTTGCTCACGTCCATGTTCAACCCCTTGAATTGCAAGGGGGTGCGGGCGTCTGTTTCGAGGTTGGCGGGAGCAGTTGGGGCTTGCATGCTCAACCTGGCAAAACGATTGTTGTCATCGCCGGGCGATGGCGCGGATTTGGCCGGTCGGGTGTCCACCTTGCTGCCAGGAGCTTGGTTTATCCAGGCACCGCTCTGCGGATCATATTTCCAGAAATCGTAATTGCCGGGGGCATTCGACCGCAGATTGACCGTCATGGATTTGCCTTCGGCAATCTTAATGGGCCGTCCATCGGCGTAGCCCTTGATCTCGAACATCCCCGCCGTCTCAAAACAGTCGTCGCGGCCATTACCGGGCACTGCTTCCATCGGGATGCCCGACGTGATGACGTCGGCAGCACTGTGGAACTCCCGAAACTGTATTTCCACGGGGCTCAGAATGGGTTCGTTGTGGTCATTGACAAATATCCCGGCCGGGATTTCGATGGAAGTACCGCCAGAAAGGGCCAGCACCGTATCTGCATCTACCTTGATGGTGCAAACTACGGGCGTAATATGCACTTTTTGAAATGGTTCGGCGATCTTCGGGTCGTTTTCGAGCTGCTGGATGGCATTCGACAGGTTGGCAGGTTCGGCGGTCCGGGGGACTACCTCGTTTTTGGGGAGCAATACCCACCACGCGAGTGCAGCTACTGCAAGGACGGTAATGGCATAGAAGATGGAACGAGGAAAAGGGGAAGCGTTGGAAGATTGCATAGGTTTTTTTGTGACGTTGCTTTGTGTAAAAATGAATATTGGTCGGCCATTGCCCTTCCCAGGTGCAGGGTTGGGATTGTCATTATTTGGCCACATTTAACTTATCGTATATGCAACGGAAGCCGATTTTTATTATTTCATCATGGACATTGATTATTTGAAGTTGTCAATAATTCTTTCCCTGTCCTCATTTTCTTTATCATTCTTATGGTATAATTCAATAAAAACTATTTTTTGTTCCTCTTGAAAATAGGCGTAAATCAAGCGCAAGCCTGAATTTACACCACGACCTTTCAATGCCTTGCAGGCAATCTTTTTCACTTTTATAATACAGGTTTCCAATCCCAAATTATCAATACGAAAACTGAAAGGTGGCCTTTCATCTGGCATGATTTCCAAAACTCTTTTCACCACGTCCAAATCATCAATCAGCGTTCTGTACTTTTTTAAAAGGTTTTTTAAATCCTTTTCGAATTCGACAAGTTCGTCAAAGCTCATTGTTCTTCCATTTCGTCGCCATAGTTTCTTACAGAAAAGGGAGCTTCCCTGTAGAAAACTAATTCATAATTTATTTCTTCTCCTTCTTGGGAAGCCATCCAAGGCATATCCCTATGCGCATAACTACTGATGGCCGTAGCCGACCAATCACTCATTTGCGCAAGCACCCCATCAATGATTGCTTTTTCGGCACCATTAATTACGGTTAAGTCTGATTTTTTCAAAGGGATATAACGTGTTTGCAACTTGTCAAAATGTTCGGTTTTAATTCTCTTCAGCTGATTATTGTCAAGCATTTGGTTAATAATCGTATCCAATTTTTGTGGAACAGGGCCGTAAGGCAATTTGCGGTATGTAACACCAGTTAAATGTTCCTCATACAGCTCATAACAATTAAAGTCGGAAAAATAGAGCAATTTGTAAAGGACCGTCTCACCAACATTCGGCTTACCCGCACATTGTTCCAAGATATATAGCAGTACGTTTTTTAGCTTATTGACTTGCAGCGTTGGCACAGCAATACGCTCTGTCGAGTTCTTGGATTTTGCCTCCACATTGCTTTCAATATGTTGGCTAACTAAAAAATCATTGGACATAAAATCATCCAAAGAAAAACCCAACACCATGGACAAACTTTGTAGTTCAAGTATATTAACACCTCTATTCCCCAACTCTATCTGGGCTAAGGACGGGCGGGATATTTTGATATTTTTGGCCAAATCTTTTTGAGACAGCCCTTTTGTTTTTCGAAGTTCGGTTATCCGCTGACCAATTTGCTTTTTTGACAATCTTGCGTCCATCTAGTTTGTGTTTTGCTGTTATCGGAACAAAGATAAAAAATGTTTCGATACAAAACAATGCTTTGTTCATAATTAAAACAATTGTTTGGCGACAAATCAAATGATGCTGATTGGTTTTGCTCACTTCATCCACGCCAAGTCGAACTCAAAGCCCGGCAAAAACGGAAAAACTCGGCATCGCTCAGGTGCGGCGGAATTGCGGTTTCCAATTCTTCTTCGTGCAGCATGACTTATTAAAAGTGGAGAGGTTGAGAATGTGGAGGGTTGAGAAAATTTTGATTGTCAATCCATTATACACCCATTCTGCTCAAGGCCCCTCTGCGTTGCGTATGAATTTGCTTCAAAAATAGGGATTCTTTGCAAATATTCCACACCCGTCATCGCAGTGCCTCCGAAACTTTCCCTATGCCACCGCGTTTTGCCCCAACTACTGCTTAACGCCCTTGACATTTTTCAACAGCCTCCACAGTCTCAACAATTTTATGTCCCCTCTCTCCATCTTCTGGTTTCGCCGCGATCTCCGTTTGGACGACAATGCTGGGCTATACCATGCCCTGCGGGGGCCACATCCGGTGCTGCCGCTATTCATTTTTGACCGGGCCATCCTCGATGATTTGGCGGACAAAAAAGACGCCCGGGTGGAGTTCATTCACCAGGCAGTGACAAATCTGCAACGCGAATTGGAAGCAATGGGCAGTGCCATGATGGTGCGCTATGGCCAGCCGGACGAGGTATGGGCCGACATACTACAAGAATATCCAGTGGCGGCGGTGTATATCAACCACGATTACGAACCCTACGCCACCCAGCGTGATACCGCTATTGCGCAGATGTTGCAGTTAAAAAACATCTCGTTGCACACTTTCAAAGACCACGTTATTTTTGAAAAAGCGGAAGTGGTAAAAGACGATGGCAAGCCCTACACGGTGTTTACGCCGTACAAGAAAAAATGGCTGGAAAAATTGCATAGCAAATGGATGGAAGTGCCGAACGACCAGCAACAGGCAGAGCGCATCTCTTTTTATTTGGCCGCTTATCCCAATCAGCAGTATTTTTCCAACTTCTTGAAAACCAAACCCTTGCCAGTGCCAACGCTACAATCAATGGGGTTTGAGCCAGCAGGCATTCCTTTTCCCAGCACCATAGTCACCCGTAGCATCATCAACAACTACGGGGCCACCCGCGACATTCCTGGGGTGGAAGGCACCTCGCGGCTCGGCATCCACTTTCGCTTTGGCACGATCAGTATTCGCGAGAAGGCGCGTCATGCGCAGGCATGGAGCGAAACCTATCTGGGCGAACTCATCTGGCGCGATTTTTACAGCCAAATCCTGTATCATTTCCCCCGTGTGGTCGGCCACCCTTTCCGGCCCGAATATGACCGCATCGCCTGGCGCAACGCACCAGAGGATTTCGAGCAATGGTGTGCTGGTCAGACGGGTTACCCTTTGGTGGATGCCGGGATGCGCCAACTGAACGCCACTGGCTATATGCACAACCGGGTACGCATGGTGGTGGCCAGTTTTCTGAGCAAGCACTTACTGCTTGATTGGCGGCTCGGCGAAGCGTATTTTGCCCAAAAATTGCTGGATTTTGACTTGGCCAGTAACAATGGTGGTTGGCAATGGGCGGCGGGCAGTGGCACCGACGCGGCCCCTTATTTTCGGGTCTTCAACCCGGAGCTGCAAGCCAAGAAATTTGATCCCAACCACCAGTACATTCGCGCGTGGGTGTCAGAGTTTGGCACATCCGCCTATCCGCCGCCCATGGTGGAGCATGCTTTTGCGCGACAGCGGGCCATCGGTGCCTATAAGCAGGGATTGGCAAAGTATACCTAGTCATCGTCGAGGGACAGCCAGCAGAAAATAACCAACCACTAGTAAAGTCATCATCCCCGTCAATAAAAACGTGGCGTTTGCACCAAACTGATACCACACCAGCCCGGCCAACGAACTGGCCAACATGGCGGCGATACTCTGCAAACCCGTGAATGTGCCAATAGCGGTCGCCGTATCTTTTGAGGCACTAATGTTACTAATCCAAGCTTTAGAAATTCCCTCCGTGGCGGCGGCGTACAAGCCGTACAAGAAAAACAATCCGACGTAAAAAAGAATACTTCCGGCAATGGCCATTCCCAAATAGACAAGTGCAAAAACTATTAAGCCACTGATAAATACCCGCCGAAGGCCCAACCGATCGGCAAGGAGGCCGATTGGGTAAGCGAGTGACGCATAGACCAAATTGTAGAATATATATACGCCGATGATCTCCGTATCGCTTCCGCCCGCCTGCTTTATTTTCAACAACAAAAAGACATCGGAACTATTGAACAGCGCAAAGACCAAAAGCCCCACGGCCACTTTCCGGTACAGGATCGGGCTTTGCTTCCAGTAGTACAAAAAAGCAAAAATGGGCGGCGGCGGTTGGGAAGTCTGTACTGTATGGTGCTTGTCTTTCAATAAAAAGGAGGCAGCCACCGCTAAAACGCCGGGTAAGAAGGCCAGTAGAAACAAAGTTCGATAATCATCCGGGTGAATCCGCAGGTACAACAAGGCCAGCACGGGGCCGATCACCGCCCCCAAAGTATCCATAGCCCGGTGAAAACCAAATACTTGGCCCTTGGTGGCGGGCGTTGCTTCGTCCGAGAGCAGCGCGTCGCGGGCACCGGTACGAATACCTTTTCCGAGGCGGTCAACGGTGCGGGCGAAAAAAATCCATAGTGGGTAGGCCCACAGTGCCAGCATGGGCTTGGACAGCGCACTCAACCCATAACCAATGCGCACAAATACCGCCCGCTGTCCCCGATGATCGGACAGCTTGCCAAAATACCCTTTACTAAGCCCGGCCACTGCTTCAGCCAGACCTTCCAGCACTCCGATGAGAATAATGGAAAAGCCAACCGTTTTTAAGTAAATGGGCATGATTGGATACAGCATTTCGCTGGCCATATCCGTGAATAAACTGATAAGCGATAGGAGCCAAACGGGTCGGGAAATGCGCATTATTTGGTCGGTCGTTGCACAAAAAGGTGGTAGCCAAGCGAAAAAGAAAACATATTGCCCGCTAAAGCCTCGTTTTTTCGGCCCAGCCGCAGCCAATGGTAGCCCAACCGCAGCCGAATGCCATGAAATGTCCCTTTTTCCACACCTTGCAAGTTCCACTCCCGCCGAAACAACTTGACGTCGGTAGTCAACGCCGCCGTCAGATGGCCATCGCCGAAATAAAACTCCGAGTAGTACTCGGGATTTTCGCCTTCTTCCGGCACGGCAGGGGAGAGCGTACTGAAAGAAGCACCCACCGAGGGGGTGACGCGCAGCCGCTCGGTGTGCAACACGTCGCGGCCCACTTCCAAACCCGCCGTCAAGAAATCGGCAGACTCCTTTTTGGGCCAATCAAACCCGTTGTGCCGGATGGTCCGGCTTAGGGCCGGGCTGCCGCCAACAACGTGGCCCTCCAAATGCCAACCCTTGCGCCACAGGTAAAATCTGCCCTCCAGACCGACCCATGGTCGCAGCGAAAGGTCCAACTGATTGGTCCATTGGCCATTGGCTAAGGAAACAGCCATACCGAAACCGCGCTGCCCAGGTTGCGCGGGCGGCTTGATCTCTGGTTTTATGGAACGTATAAACTCCGCGAACCGGGAGCTGGGATACCGGTTCAAAAAGGCGTCCAAACGGGCCACCCAATCTTTTTCGTCCTTGTTCAAACGGAGCAAATAGTCCAGTTGCAGTACCGAAAAGGCTTTTTCTTCTTCGTTCAGCAGGGCGCGTTGCAGGCGGTTGTACAGCTCGAAGCGTTGTTCGTACAGTACCCGGTCAATCGTCTCGAACAAGCTATCGCTGCGGGGGGCTATTTTGTAAGCTTGGCGCTCGCGCTCCGCTGCATCAAACCGCATCACTTCGTCGAACAGATTGCCGTAGGCCTCTTCCCAAAAGTACAGCAGCCAGCGTTCGTCCCAGACCAAACCAACGTAGGTATTATTTTCCAGCCGACTCAGGGAGTCTATCCACAAGGCCGCCGCCGCTGGGTCGTCGCCAGTGAAAGCCTGTTGCAGCTCCAGCCGGGCCGACGCGATGCGGGCAGGCAGCGCAGTTTGTGCCGTAGCCAGCGCGGGCAGCAGCGAAATCATCAGGTAAAGTGGCAAGAGTCGCATGGGGACAATTTGTGGAGGTTGTTGAGAATGTGGAAGTTGTTGAGGAAAACATAATGATTTAAAATTATCCACAAAACGGGTGCATTTCAAATCTTCGCCCTTTCCCGAAACCTCGTAGGTTTTTAAAACCTACGAGGTTTAATGAGTGCGAAAGTTTGAAATGCATCCCCGCAAAGCCTGATTATTTTGATTGACGAATGCAGATTATCCCGATGAAAGATCGGGACAGGCTACGATGTCAGATTTTTGATGTAAAAACCCCCTCGAACACCAGCGTGGCCGGGCCGCAAAGCCATACCTCCCGGAAGGCATCGCCATCGGCTTGAAAGCGCACCGACAAATCGCCACCTTGAGCCTGTACAGCTGTTTCCCCTCCCTCAACGGTCTGGTTGCGCAAGGCGTAGGCCAGTACGGCGGCGGTTACGCCCGTCCCGCAGGCCAGCGTTTCGTCTTCCACCCCGCGCTCATAGGTGCGAACGCGCAGCCCTGCCGGAGTGTTTTCGACCAGATTCACATTAATGCCTACTTCCCGGAAACGCTCGGAGTACCGCACGGCCCGACCGGCTTCCACCATATTTATCGAATCCACCGTAGGCACGAAACGGACATAATGGGGAGATCCGGTGTTTAAGATATATGTATCAACATCTTGTCGTTCAATGCCTTGTACGTCCATCATTTTCAACTCTACCCAATATTTTGCCCCTGCACTGCCTATTCCGGCTCTGGGATGAGCTGCGCTAATACTTGCCTCGTGCGGCCCATCAATCGCCAAAAAACGACAATATCCGGTACTGATACCCAAGTCTTGCGCAAAGGCGGCAATACAACGCCCGCCATTGCCGCACATACTGCTTTCGCGGCCATCGGCATTGAAGTAAATCATTTCAAAATCATAGTCGGCGTGATGCTGTAGCAGAATCAGGCCATCTGCGCCAATTCCGAAACGGCGGTCGCACAGCCGCTTAATGCGTGCTGTATCGGCTCGTGTAATGGGTTGTGCCTGGCGCTGATCCAGCAATACAAAGTCGTTGCCTGCGCCCTGATATTTCCAAAATTTCATCTCGTAAGATTTAACAAACGTCCGTTTCCGAGGCTTCAAAAGTTTTGCAAATGTACTCTGGGCAGTCTTAGCACGGTACAGACTATTCCATGTTAAAATCACTATATGCTCATTCCCTCCTACCCAAAAATAAGGTCATTGCCCAGTCATAAAAATACTGGCCCAACTGTTGCAGCCCGCACTTATGCTTATCTTGCCTTCTGCTTTCCGGCGAAAAATTAACAAAAAACGCACAACTAATGAGGCCGTCCATTCGTCTGTACGAGCTGCATTCGCCGATAGCGGAACTGGTATGGCCTAAACTAAAAAGGAAAGACCAGCGTTTTTGTCAACGCATTACCAACACAAGACTATGAGGAAATATTTGCTGCTAAGCGTGGCTTGCGTGGCCAGTTCGTTATTCTCCGTGTTTCTATACAGCCAATGGGAGCGACGCAACCAAGTCATTTGGAGCAATGCCGAGGGCGAGGTGCGCTACACAGGCCTGGTGGATAAACTATTCAACGCCCGCTCTACCGGGGAATTCCACTCTGCTGCTCCCACCAACTTTATCGAATCCGCCGAAGTGGCCACCCCGGCGGTGGTCAACATCCGGGCCTTGATCGAGAACGAAAGTGGATTTTGGAAGACTGGCTCCATGACCGGCTCCTCTGGTTCGGGCGTGATCCTTTCGCCCGACGGCTATGTAGTTACCAATCACCACGTGGTCGAGAAAAGCGGCGATATCAAAGTGACTATGGCCGACAAGCGCGAGTACAAGGCCCGTTTGGTGGGGTCCGATCCATCTACGGATATTGCTTTGTTAAAGATCGAAGGTGCTGACCTGCCGTTCATTGTGTTTGGCAACAGCGACTCGGTCCGGGTGGGCGAATGGGTGTTGGCCGTAGGCAATCCCTTCAACCTGGAAAGTACCGTCACTGCTGGCATTGTCAGTGCCAAAGGCCGCAACATCAACATTTTGGGCGGCGGGGCCAGCATAGAGTCGTTTATCCAAACGGATGCTGCCGTGAATCCTGGCAACAGCGGCGGCGCATTGGTCAACACGGCGGGCGAATTGATCGGCATCAACACGGCTATCATCACGGGATCAGGCACTTATGAGGGTTATTCTTTTGCCGTGCCGTCCAACCTCGTACAGAAAGTCATCCGCGACCTGCGGGAATTTGGTTTGGTGCAACGTGCTTTTTTGGGTGTCGGCATCGAGGACTTGGACGGGGAACGCGCCCACGAATTTGGCTTGCCCAATGCGGAGGGCATTTTGGTCAACCGCATTACCCCCGATGGGGCTGCTTCTGCCGCTGGCTTACAGATCGGCGATGTCATCATCGGCCTAAACAACACGCGGATGCGCAGTACCTCCGAACTGCAGGAACTGGTTGGCCGCTACCGCCCCGGCGACCAGGTGACCCTCGAGTACTGGCGTGTGGGCAAAAAATACCGCTCCCGGCTGCTGTTGAAAGATGCCAACAACTCCAACAGTACGCCGCGTGTCCAAGGCAACGAACTCGAAGAACAATTCGGCCTGGAACTCCGCGACTTGAATCGCGACGAACGCCGTACCTTGCAGGCAAAGGGGGCCATGGTCAGTAGCGTGCGACGCGGCAGCATTGTCTATGATACCAATATGCAGCCCGGTTTGGTGATCACTTCGGTGAATGGGGCACAGGTATCCAATGTGAGCGAGGCGGTCGAAGCCATCAAGAGTGCCTCTAAAAACTTGGTACTGGATGGCTATTACGAAGGGCAGCCCGATTTGTATTCTTATCGGTTCCGCAAGCCTGATTAAGAGGCTGTTTTACAACCCCTTACCGGGTGCAAAACCCTGCCTTTTGCCGCTATATTTTGCTTGATTTTTAGCGAATAGGTCCCGCTATGCACTAAAAATCAACCTTCCTCTATCGCCAAAGTGCAGGTCTTTCCCCTCCGTCCGGGGTTTAAAAGCAGCCTCTAACACTATTCGCCTAAATTTGCCGACAAAACATCCACTAATGCGCCAACTATTACTTGTTTTTTGCTTTATTGCAATAAGCCAGACCATACTCCTTAGTCAAATGGTGGTCGGGACCGACACCTTGTATGGGAACGAGTGGATTGATTATTCCAAAACCTATTATAAGATTGGCGTGACGGCCGATGGCATCTATCGCATTCCGGCTGCCGCCCTTGCGGCCGCTGGCATCCCGGCCGCCGCCATTCCCAGCCAAGACTTCAGGCTGTACCACAATGGGCAGCAAACTCCTTTGTATATCTCGTCTGGAGAGGAACCGCTGGGCCCCACGGATTACATCGAGTTTTATGGACAAAAGAACCGGGACGAAGTAGACCGGCATCTGTTCGACAACCCGGACGCGCAAAACCTAAACCCCCGGTACAATTTGTTCAATGACACGGCGGCTTATTTTCTTGCTTGGGAGAGTATGGGTACGGGTCTTCGCTACATAGCAGTAGAAAACATATTGACCGACCTGCCCGACCCGGAAAATTACTGTTGGTTCAATAATGAAATGCTGTTTACGGCGGCCCACATCAAGCGCAAGGAATCCATTTATATTTCCGATTCCTGGTTTGATGGAGAAGGCTTTGCGGAATACGCGACAGTCAGCAGCGTCTATCCGGTAGTACCGCAGAAACTATTTGCTGCCGGGCCAAACGCTTCGCTTCAAATCCGTTATGCTTCCGAACTGGGCAGCCACCAGCAAACCCTGCGCATCAATGACGAAGTGGTGGCCCGCGATACTTTTTATAATTGGAAAATAATACAGCGTACCATCCCGGTGTCCTTAAGCGCGTTCACGCCGGGGCTGAAATTGGAACTCGTCGGGGAAGCGTTCACTGGCGACAAGCATTCCATCAGCTACATCAACACCCGCTATCCACGTGAACTTGATTTCTCGAACGCAGGGGATGCCCATTTTGAACTGGACGGCGGGACGACTGGCAATGCGTACCGATATTTGCAGATAGACGGCATCAGCGGCGCATCCGAGGCCGTTTTACTAGACTTGTCTACCAACTCCCGCTACCGCCCCGTCCTGGAGGGCAATCAGATGCGGTTCAAAGTGAAAGATGCCGGGGCGCAGCAGCGACTGAGTTTTGTGGTGGCCGGGGCTGGCATTCACACCGTTCAAAATATAAGACCGGTTACTTTTCAGGATTTCTCCACTCTGAATGCCAACTATGTGATCTTGACCCATCCTGCCTTAATGCAGGGTGGAGGGCAAAGTGGTGGGTCGGCCATTGAAGAATATGCCCAATATCGCGCCAGTGTACCGGGCGGAGGATATAACGTGGCAACAGTGGATGTGACCCAACTGTATGACCAATTCGGCTATGGCATCGGCTTTCATCCCATGAGCATCCGCAATTTTGCCCAATATATTCATCGTCATTGGTCCAACCCCCAATACCTCTTTTTCATTGGCAAGGGGCTGAATTAT
Source organism: Saprospirales bacterium (assembly GCA_043753125.1). Lineage (GTDB taxonomy): Bacteria > Bacteroidota > Bacteroidia > Chitinophagales > Saprospiraceae > M3007. Next base: position 18,927 of record JAYUXG010000705.1, read on the forward strand.
AGCAGTTTTCGAGATCCCGCAACCCAGGCATCACTGGTCAACACGGCTTTCTTCGTACCGGTTTACGGCTCGCCTGGCACCGACTGGCCGTTCGTGATGCGCAAGGGTGGATTAAGTGCTCCGCTGCTGGCTGTAGGCCGGTTGGCGGTGACCAGGCCTTCCGAAATAAAAGACTATTTGAACAAAGTAATCGAACGGGACGCAGCGTTAGCTAGCCCGGAACAGTCATTGGCCAACAAAGCGTGGATGAAAACTTCTATTCATACCAGTGGCGGCAGTAGTGCAGAAGAACGGCGGTTTATAGCCAATTATGTGGACGAGCTATCTGGAGTGTTGAAAGAAGGGAAAATAGGAGCGGAAGTGGTCACTTTGTATAAAAACTCTAATGATCCTGTACAATCTTCCGGGTTTAACAGACTACAGGAAGTGGTTAATAAAGGGGTATCCATGTGGTTGATCTTTGGCCACTCTTCCCCCAATATAGTCGATTACGATATTGGCGATGCCAGCAGCTACCAGAACAGCCCGCGCTATCCAGTCATGATGGTGTTGGGATGCTATTCGGGGTTGGCCTCGCAGGTGTCCAAGGGATTGGGCGAAGACTTTATTTTGGCCCCTAAAAGCGGAGCTATCAATTATATTGCTACTAGTAGTTATGGTCTGGCCGACGGATTGCAGGCATTTGCTAAAGAATATTACCAATTACTGAGTGGCCCCCTCTACGGGAGCAGCGTGGGCTTTGCCCTAAAGGGAGTTATCGATTCTATGTACGGCACCAATTCGTCCAGCTTGCGCACAGTGATGCACCAGATGGTATTGCAGGGCGACCCCGCTGTTATCATTCCCGGCCAGCCTGGGCCTGACTATATCGTGGACAACCAGTCTGTGCGCATCGAACCCAATCCCGTCACGATCAACGGTTCCAAATATTCTCTGGATTTCGATCTATTGAATTTAGGAGAAAACAAACCAGACTCTATCCAGCTGCGGATCGAACAAAAACTGCCGAACGACAGCATCCGGCTATTGAAGATAGATACGGTGTTGGCTCCGGCTTTTAGAAGCAGCCATCACTACGCATTTACGGCCGATGATACAAAAATGGCCGGTTATAACCGTATTCTGGTTAGCGTAGATGCGGATAATATAATCCCGGAGCTGCCGGCTGCCGCCGAATCTAACAATGATTTGGCCGACGGCTCCGGCAATAGAGGTGTAGAGGTATATTTCTATACCGACGAAGTAAAACCGGTCTATCCGCCACCGTTTTCTATTGTCCCCAAGAAATCGGTCGTTTTGACGGCCTATGCGCCTTATTCCAGACAAAAATTGCAGCGTTTCAAGTTTGAACTCGATACCTTGGAATCGTTCAGTAGTTCAATGTTGCGAAAAAACGAAACCACCTTGTTTGGAGGCGTGGTCCAATGGAAACCGGAACTGGAACTGGAAGAAGGCCGGGTGTACTATTGGCGCGTGGCCAAAGATACGCTGATTGCCAATCGCACGGTTTGGCAAACCAGCTCTTTTGTGGCTTTGGAAGGCAGCCATCTGGGTTGGAACCAGTCTCATTTTGGCCAGTTTATTCAAAATGCCTTTCATCTATTGGACACCGTAGTCCATGAACGCAAGATAGATTTTATCCAGAATCAAACCTATGCGAAAGTGCGCGTAGCCTTCCGAAACAGAGAGCATTTTCCGGGGTTTTCCAATGGTTTCTACGAAGGAGTCTTGAGTGACTACGAATGGGGGGTGTATGTGGGGAACAAAAATGGCGTCGCAATTACTATGGAGCATCCGAGTACCGGCCACGTAATCATGAATCCGCCTGGTGGTCTCTTTAACCCGGCACCTGATATGCCAAGAACCTTTTTCTTTTTTGAGACCAAAGAATTAAGCCAGCGTCTGGCCCTAATAGATTTTCTGGAAAATCAAGTGCCAGACAAGTCAGTGGTTGGGTTGTATGCTATGAATTTTGCTTACGACACTATTGGTTATGGGCCACAATTTTGGGCCAATGACTCTATCGATCACGGCAAAAACCTATTTCAGATATTTGAAGCAGTAGGGGCCAAACATATTCGGTCGCTGGCCAATTTTACCACAGTACCTCCTGCTTATGGGCTTATTTTTCAAAAAGGCAATTCACAGTTCGAAGCAATTGATACAGTAGCGAGTTATCCGGATTTTGTTTATGATCTCCGGCGCGATTTTCCGGCCAAGTGGTTTACCGGGAGTACAGAGACATCGTTGGTGGGGCCGGCCAAAAGCTGGAAAAGCATCCAGTGGGCGCGTACCAGTTTTGACAATCCCAATGAGAAAGCACGTCTGTTGGTCTATGGGGTGCAAGCGGGTGATCAGGACAGCCTGCTATATGATTGGTCACAACCGGATGAAAACGAAATCAGTAGCGTGGACGCGCGTCAGTTTCCTTACTTGAAAATTTCTTACCAGACCACGGATTCCCTGCTCCATACGTCGGCGGATCTGCGCCAGCTGCGGGTCCTCTTCGATGCTTATCCGGAAGGGGCCATCCATCCGGCGGCCCACTTTACGTTTCATAAGGATACCTTGGAACAGGGCGACCCGATGCGTGCCTCCATTGCCTTTGCCAATATTTCCGATACCCCGATGGACTCTTTGTTGGTGCGGTTTCGAGTAGAAAACACCAGTGGAAAACAGGATTTGCTGCGCAAATTACGGCCCTTGTTGCCCGGCGACACGTTGCATGCATCGGTCGTTTTTCCGACTTCGTCCCTACAAGGAGAGCAACGGCTGGTAATTGATGTTAATCCCGATGCGGCCCAACCGGAATTGCTGCATACCAACAACGTGTACGTGCAACCCTTCCAGGTGCAGCGCGACAACCGCAATCCTTTGCTGGACGTCAGTTTTGATGGTTTGCACATCATGGACGGCGACTTGGTATCGGCCAAGCCAGAGGTAGTGGTTATGTTAAAGGATGACAATCATTTTATCGCCATCAGCGATCCTGCGGCGATCAGCCTGCAAGTGGTCTATCCCGATGGCCAAACCAAGCCACTGCTTTTTAGCGATCCTACTTTGACCTATTTCCCGGCTACTTCGGGCGATTTGCCGCGTAAGAACCAGGCCAAGTTGGAGTGGCGGCCGACTTTTGCGCAAGACGGGGATTATAAGTTGGTCGTGAACGGTCGCGATGCCGCTGGCAACCTGTCGGCTATGTTGGATTATTCCATTAACTTCAAGGTAATTACCAAATCGTCTATTTCCAATCTGCTGAACTATCCCAATCCGTTCTCTACGTCCACTTGTTTTGTGTACACCATGACTGGTGCCGAGTCGCCGTCCAATTTCAAGGTACAAATCATGACGGTTAGCGGCAGGGTAGTGCGGGAAATCACCACTGCCGAATTTGGTTCGTTGCAGGTCGGCACCCACCTCAGCGACTACTGTTGGGACGGCAAAGACCAGTTTGGCGATCAATTGGCCAATGGTGTGTACTTATATCGGGTGGTGGCCAAAAAGGCGGACGGATCGAATTTTGAAGCCTTCGAAAACCAAAAAGCAGACGGTTATTTCAAGCAGGGCTTTGGCAAAATGGTGTTGATGCGGTAATGCAGTGATCTTCTAGTATCAACACATCCACCCTTTTATCTACCAGCGTCTTCAATGCCTGTTGCGGCGTAGCTATGATGGGTTCCTCATGTGCATTGAAGCTGGTGTTGATAATAGCACCACAACCCGTTTTTTGATAGAAAGCCAATAGTACGGCGTAGTAATAAGGGTTCGTATCGCGTCGCAAAATATGTGGTCGGCAAGTGCCATCCATATGTACCACCGCCTGCAACAGTTCGTGGTACTGCTTTTTTACTGGATAAGTAATAGTCATATAATCGCCTGCCGGTTCATCGGGCCGATAGTTTTCCAGATATTCCTGGCTTACGCTATCCAACATAGACGGTGCAAAAGGCATGAACTCCGTCCGATTAAGCCGCGTATTCAGTTCCTGATTGATTTCCCGCCGGAAAGTATTGGCAATAATGGAGCGGTGGCCCAAAGCCCGTGGCCCGGCCTCCATGCGACCGTGATAAAAACCGATGATTTGGTTATCGGCCAACATTTGCGCAATGTCGTCTGGAGTGACTAACCGTATTTGGAAAGAAGCATCTGTTTGCAGCCCGGCGATCACTTTGGCCGTTTCCTGGCTAAAATCTGCCCCAAAATAGCAGTGCTCAAAACGGTAATCCGCCTTGTGCAGCCCATGCTCCCGATCGGCTAAAATGGCGGCACCCAGCGATAGCCCCGCATCATTCATAGCTGGTTGGATAAAGACGTTTTCTATCTCTGGCATTTCCAGAAGCCGCTGATTCATCCGCACATTGGCAAATACGCCGCCGGACAAGGCTAAGCGCACGGGCTGTTGGCCGGACACCCGCTGGGCCAAAAAAGAGCGAATTTCTTGAATGACCACCTCTTCAGTCATTTTTTGGACGGCAAATGCCACATCAGCTTTGTCAAATCCGGCGGCCTCGCGCTCCAGCCATTGGAGCAGCCAGTGCGATCGAAAAGTATAGTCGCGGGCAATCGGGTCCAGGGTGGTAAAATAGCGAAATTTTTGACGCCAAGGGAGCGACGATGGCTCAGACACATCCTCTTCCACTGGTTGCCGTCGCAATTGATCGTTTTCGCTATAAAAAAGACGTTGGAATTTTTCTACCAACGGCGTTGCTTGGCCGAAAGCGGCCAGCCCCATAATCTTGCCCTCATGCCGATTGGGCTTGTAGCCCAGATATTGGGTCACCACGCCATAGACTTGTCCAATGGAGGCACGATAGTCAATTGTGCGCGCCAACTTCAAATCGTTGTCGGCAGCTGGCCAATAAAAATTAAAGGCGTCGTTTTCGCCCCGGCCATCGCAGGTGATGCTGGCCTGGGCCTCGAAAGGTGCCGTGTAGTAGGCACTGGCCGCATGCGCCAAATGGTGCGGATAGTAGATGAATCGGGCATTTCTCAATCCGATGACTGATCGCAGGAGGTTTTCAAAATACGGGCGGTTGTGCGGAGAAATGTCAATGGGCAGCAGCCCGGACAGTGTGACTAGCCGCCGCAAGTAGTTCAACCGCCGGTAGTAGGTGCGGCCAGTGATCCTGGCCTTCATTTCCAGCCGCGTTTCGGAATCATAGACGTGCCCACCAAAGGCTACTATATCGACAGTAGAAGCGGCAATAGAATATTTATTAAAAATATACTGCACGGCATACACTGGAAACACCAGTTCCGATTTTTTACGGCTCAATTTTTCTTCTTCCACCAGACAGATCAACTGCTGGTCAACAATCAAGCACGCTGCCGCATCATGGCCAAAGGTGATACCTAAAATGGTCATTGTCTGTTAGATTCAATTACTTTGTGATAGAGCTGTATCCATTTTTGGCTCACCTTTACTGCGCCAAACCGTTCTACTGCCGAGGCCCGAATTTTAATCGGGTCGTAGTTTGCTGCTTGTTCCAATATAGTCTGCATGGCATTGGCCAATGCGTCGGCATCCCCCACTTTGACCAGCAAGCCAGTCTCGCGCGTCACGACATCGGCTGGGCCGCCACAGTCCGTAGCGATAATCGGTAATCCACAGGACATCGCCTCGATCTGTACCACTCCGAATGTTTCGGTCTGACTACTGAGGACCAGGCAATGTGCCGCCTGCATTTTTCCCACCACTGCCGTCGCCGACAGTAATCCATGAAAATGAATATGTTCGGAAATGGCTAAACTTTGCACCAATTTTTCCAAGGCTTCCCGCATGCGGCCAGTACCCACTAGATCCAAGCGCACATTTTTTTGGGTATTAGAAGCCAGGAAAATAGAGAATGCGCGCAAAAGTACGTCCGGTGCTTTGATCGGGATCAGATCGCCTACGTAAAGAAAAGTAAACGTTTGCGCCTTTTTGGAGGGATCAGGCCTGAAAAAGTGGGTATCGACCAAGTTGGGTACCACTTGGATGGGGCGTGCTGTCTTTTCTCCCAGCCAGCCAGCCAATGCGCTACTTACGGCAGTGATGGCATCCGCGTTCCGGAGAGCCGCTTGGAGCATTCTATCATGAGAGGCGGGATATTGGTGATTTTTCAGTGTAGACAAGTGTTCACTATACATAAAGGGTACCTTCCACCGGTCTTTGAGCCAACTGGCCGCATAGCCCGCCGTATAGCCTTGGGCATGGATGATGTCCGGAGTGCCGACCTTTTGGCAATACGTCAGATAGTATTTGCTGACCTGTTGTGCATACCATTGTTGCGACCAGGCAAAGCGCTTGGGGAACCCCCATGTGTCCACTCGAAGCGTTGCCACGCCCTCGTCTATATAAAAAGAATGGCCCGGTGGATGTGGTTTTCTTCCTTTGCCCCAGAGATTAAATAATCCAATCCCCACGTAGAGTACGCCAACGGTCTGGCCGGATTTTGCCATAGCCAGTGCGTGTTCCCGAAAGTAAATGCCCAAGTCTGGTCGTTCGGGGCTGACATACCAAGTCGGCAGTATGAGGAGGTGCATGCTTATCTTTTTTGCTGCGCCGCATGGATAGCGAACAACATAACACTATTGAAAATTATGGTGTACGCAACACCTGAGACGGCATACACCAGCACAAAAGTTTCCAATTGCTGGTCATAAAAAATGGCCATTACCATCACGAGCAGCCGGACTAGGGTGCCTGCGGAAAGAGCCAACACGTATTCCTGTTTTTGTATAACCGTAAATGCGCTACTCGTGGGCGAAGTCAAGAAAATCAGTGCACTGGGGACGGCCAACAAAGAAGCCAGGTAGCCAGCGTATGTCCAGTTTGGACCCAAAACAATCCCAAAGATTTCCCGGCCAAATAAAATCAAGGTGCCATAGTAGGCTAAAGAGACTGGCAGCCATTTTTTCCAGTAATCCAGCGGTACTTTGGGGAAAAACTGCCCTTTCCGGTGCAATTCTTGATACATCCGAAAGTTATACTGACCAACAGAAGCAGATACCAAAGAGATGGGGGCCGTACAAAACCGATAAGCCATAAAATAAGCAGCCACCATATCTTCTTTGAAATGATTGGCAATGACCAGCACCAACAATTGGTCTGCCAAAGAGCCGATCAGGGCGTTTGCACTGCCCAAAGTGGCATTTTTTTGATATTTGCGCCAATATGTTTTTACATGGCGAACATTGGCAAATCGCCAGGATTGCAGGACCCTGCTTTGATAAAGCGGCTTGATGGCCGGGAGCCATACACCCACCAGCAGCCCAATCGTGAGGGCATTGGGCACCTGCATCCACATCAGGAGCAGGCTTCCGGGAAAAGAGAGGAGAGGCGTGAGTACCCGCATGGAGATCAGCCCGTTATACGACCCGATGCTCAACAGGTAATTTTGTAGCATCAGGTTCATGCCAAATCCGGCGAGATACCACCATAAAAACCACAAATGGGTCAGCTGCAGGCGTTCGCCAAAATCGGTTATTCCCAGCAGTACCACCCCCAGGGCCGTGATTAATAGGTGTATGGCCAATCCGGTGCGCACCAAGGCATGGCGTTCTGCTTCCGTATCCGCCTGGATCAAGGATAGGTCGGTCTTCAACTGCGAAAAAGACCATAGAAAAAGCGCGAACGCTTGGAACACGCTCCACTGGCCGATCTCCACAGCGAGAAAGCCCCTGGAAATAAATGGCAGGCTGAGGAACAAAAGGGCTTGGGCCAAGACCTGGCTCGCCAACAATCGCCATTTCGGATGCTCGAAGTAATGCCTAATTTTGAGCCGGTCAATCAGGGATACCCGCAAATCTTGATGTAGTTTAAACAGTCTCAACAATCTCGACAATCTCCACATCTCCGGAGGCCTACGCAGCCTTTTGCCAGGTCCATGCCGCAAAGTTGCCCCTCTTTTTTCAACCTTGGTGGCTCGATGCGGTTGGCCAGCAGGGCCATTGGCAAACGTACGTGATCCAAGACGGCGATGGTAACTCCGTTGGCATTTGGCCAGTATTCACCAAACGCAGGTACGGCTTCCAATGGCATACCCTTCCTCCATATACGCCGGTTTCCGGGCCGTGGTTTGCTACGGAGGAAGCATGGAACGAACCATTGCTGTCTGCACTGATCAGTCGTCTGTCCGGTAGTAGTTTGTATTGGCTGCTCCAAACCGGACAAGTGCAACAGGCAGCGTGGTGGCAAAGGAACGGCTTCGAGGTGAATATACGGCATACTTATCGGCTGCCAGCAACAGATGATCCGCAGGAGCTGTTCCGCAGGTTTCGCCCGACCACGCGCAATGAGATTAAAAAGGCTGGTCGGCACTTGCAAGTTCGGGGGGTGCATGATCTTCAACACTTTATGCCAGTCTACCTCCAGCATGCCCAAGCAAAGCACATTTTCGTACCAGCGGTAGCCCAAGTGTTCCAATCCCTCCATGCCGCCTGCCTGGAGCGCGCACAAGGCCAGCTGTTATGCGCCTACGATGGACAAGAACAGTTGCACGCGGGGGTGTTTGTCGTTTGGGACCAATGTACTACCTATGTACTGGTAATTTCCAGAAACCAGGATTTTCAGGCCTCTTCCGCCACCCGGCTCTTGCTTTGGCAAGCCATCCGGCAGTCGGCTGCGCACGGCCGCGCTTTTGATTTTGAGGGCGGCAATGTTCCTTCCATCGGCCATTTTTTTGCTGCTTTTGGTGCCGAGAAAACTGCCTACCTTCGGTCTATCCTTTACCCAAATACCTTGGTTCGTTCCGCAGTCAGGCTTGCCAAATATGTCCGTCATCCACAAAGTCGCTTTTTCCGTTGATCCGGCGATCCGGTCTTTCCTGCCCCGTATTGGATACGTCCTCGATTTTTTGTCCAACCACCCCAACGCGCCCGCAGAAGGGGTAAGTTGGCAACTCGTTGATCATCCATCGATGGGGATGATTCCAGTCCGCTATGGCCATACCTCCCCACAAGTTGGTTTTCACGTTCCGGCGCAGGGGGTGATTTTTCAACACCTCCCCATTACAGGCTTTTTATTGGCTCCCAAGTGCTATGATTTTGGGGAATCCGCTTTGTTTTCCGTAGAAAAATTGACTATAAATAAGTCGGCAAATACGCCGTTTTTGCTGCCGAGTGTTCTTGGTAGCACCCACTTCGGGTTTGATTGGGTAGAAACGCTGTTCTTTCACTTGAGTCGTTTAGAGGAATACCAGGCGGGGCCAAAGGACTTGGACGAGCATGGTACGCTGCCAGCCTACCGACAGTTTTTGCCCAGGCACGGTTTGCACCATCGCCCGGTGGTGGATCACTTGGTCAGTGCCATCTATCGCGCCATCGGCCTGGTACCGCAGCAACGCCCGACTGCTTGGACGATCACCCACGATATTGACCACATTCGCTTTTTTTCGCCCCGCTTCAGATTATACCGTTATCTGGGGGGCCTAGCTTACCGGCATCGTAGCCTACGCGGCTGGTGGCCCCTGCTCCGGCAATACAGGGCCTGCCGCTGGCAGGGGGCAGTCGATCCTTATCTATCTTTCGAGTGGCTGTTTGCCGAAAACCCCCATCTGGAACGCATCGTATATCTTGCCGCCATGCACAAAGCCCCCCATGCCTTGGACCCTGGCTACCGGCTGGAGGAGCCAGCTATTCGGATGCTATGGGATCGTGCCGCTAAGCTAGGCTACACGTTGGGCTTGCACCCCAGCTACCAGACTTGGCGGGACGCTGATCGTTTTCAAGCCGAATGGCAACACTTGCAGCAGTGGAGCGGCACCACGGTCCGGCATACGCGGCAACACTATTTGCGCTTCGCTTTTCCCGCTACGCCGGATATTATCGAACAAGCGGGTGTGGCCGACGACTCCACCCTTGGCTACCGTGACCGCATCGGATTTCGCTGTGGCACTGGATTTGCCTATCATTTGTACAATTTTGCCCGTGAAAAACGGTACACTTGGCTGGAAAAACCGCTAATTGTTATGGACATTGGACTATTGCGCGAAGCGGGTTTCCAGGCACATACCCTGACCAACTTGTGGACACGATTTATCCAAGCCAATCAAACGGGGACCCACATCACCATTAATTTCCACAACTCGGTTTTTTTTGAACCCGAACTGCACGGTCTGCCCCTCCGCAACCTGTACCTTGCTTTGCTCGACAGTTTACCCAATAGCCAATAACCCATCAACCGATAGCTAAGATGCGGGGCCTCTTTTACTACCGTACCCACTTTGACGATCCACAAAACGTCGGGGTGGTGCAGAAATGTCGCAACGTTGCTGCTGCTTTTCAAACGTATGATTGTCGGGCGGATACGGTCTTTTTCTCACAAAACGGCCTGCTGCTGAACGAGCGATCCTGGCACCGCTGGCCGATTAGAACACCCAAAGGTTCGCTTAGACACGCGCTGTTGTTCTTTCTGTTTGCCGATTTTTTGCTGTTGCGCAAACTTGATTTTGCCGACTACCAATTTATCCTGATCCGGCAAATGCCAACGCATCCAAGCTTTATCCTCTTTTTACGTTATTTAAGACGAAATCACCCGCAGCTGAAAATTATCCTTGATTTCCCCACTTGGCCGTATGATCGGGAGCTGGGTACAGGGCTACAGGGTCGTTTTTTGTTATGGTTGGACCACTGCTGCCGCCACCGCCTGCAATACTATGCCGATCTGGCATTGCATATTGGCGCGGAAATATCTATTTGGGGCATTCCTACCTTGCAGGTCGCCAACGGCATTCAGGCGGAAGACTTTTTATTAAAGGCACCTATTGTAACTAGCAAGCAGTCTTTAGCCCTGGTCTTTGTTGGTAGCGTCGCACATTGGCACGGGCTAGATCGGGTCTTGGCGGGATTAATAGAATACTACGCTGGGAAGACAGACCGCGTTGCAGAGGTAAGCCTGACGATCATTGGTCAGGGAGAAGCGAGTGAAGGGCTGCAGCAGATGGCGCAGCAGGGGGGCGTGAAGGCGTATGTGAATTTTGTTGGGCCGCAAGATGCCCAACAAATACAGGGCTATTATCAAAAAGCGGATTTAGCCGTGGGCAGCTTGGCATTGCACCGCATCGGACTGACCCAAGGCACGCCCCTAAAACATCGGGAATATTGCGCGGCTGGCCTGCCATTTGTCTTTGCCGGCCATGATGCCGATTTTGGACCAGGTTTTCCTTATGCCTTACAAATCTCGGACGATGATACGCCATTGAACATAATTTTGCTGCTGCATTTTTACCAAAAAGTAGCCCAGGAACGAGATTTTCAAGTCCAGATGCAGGTTTTTGCCCGGCAAAAATTATCGTGGACGGTAAAAGTGCGCCCTATAATAGCCTACCTGCGGCACGTGCTACGCTAGTGTTCAACAACGTCCACAGATGCCGTTCCTATCGTGCCGATTTGGTTTTTCCCAGTACACTGGCCACCAGTTGCAGGTATTGCGGCAGCACCACATCATTACTGAACTCCACCAATGCTTTTTGACGGCTATAACGGCCCATAGCGTTTTTTTCCACCGTAGAGAGTTCGATGAAGCGCAACATCGCTGCCGAGAGCGCGGCGGCATCCTCCGCAGGTACGATATAGCCATTGTGGCCCTCGTCCACCGTCTCCCGACAGCCAACACTATCGGTGGTGATGATGGGCTTGCCCATCGCCATGCCCTCGAGCAAGGCGCGTGGCATCCCCTCGCGGTAGGAGGGCAACACCACGACGTGGGCTTTGGCAATGAATGGGCGCACATCGTCGCTATGTCCCAAGTGTTCGATAGAAGCATCGCGGATCCAGCTGTCCAGTTCATCGTGCGAGATGGAAGTCGGATTCGTAGCATCTGTCTTGCCCAAAATCTGGAAGCGGGCCTGCGGCACCACCGCCTTGGTGAGTTGGGCCGCCTGGACAAAGTAGCGGATGCCCTTGTCCGCCAAAAGCCGTCCGATGAACAGGAATACCGGCTCAGAATAGGCGTGGCGGGGGCTGGGCAGAAAGTGGTCAGTATCTACCCCAATTCCTTTGATGACCACCGTCTTTTCCGGCGGGATCACCTGATGGTATAAGAAAGCATCGCAGTCGTCGTGATTCAAAAATGCTACTTTCCTGACAAACCGGAACGCTAGATGGTAAAGGAAAAAAATCAACCTCTGTAGCAAGGCTGGTGCCGTGGCGGTGTAGCCCAAGCCCTCTACCGTGGCAATGGCGGGCGTATGGGTCAGGCGAGCGGCCATACTGCCAAAGATGTTGGGCTTGATGGTGTACAGCATCACCAAGTCCGGACTTTCCCGGCGCAACAGGCGGCATAGTTCGAGCAGGGTCTGCCAATTGCTGGTCAGGGAAAGACTCTTGCGCGAAAGGCGGCGCAGGGGAACAAACCTTACGTTGGGTAAATCGTCCAGGAAACGTTCATATCCATCGGCAGGTGCCGCGCAAATCAGGTGGTGGCCATCACTGGCCAGTCGTTCCAGCAAAGAGTGGCGAAAATTCCAAATATTCCAGGCACAATTGGCAACTATCAGTATGTTTTGTCCTGTTTTGGTAGCCACGGGCGTCATGTCGGTAGAAATAAAAAACTCCGACTGGGGGAGTAGATCGTCCCAGTTGGAGTCTTTTGTTGGCAATTCCCGGTGTATGTTCACGGGGAAGTCAGGCGGCTGCCGACAAGCGGCCTGGCCCCGGCTGAATGCGCGATTCGGAACCGGACAACAAAGCGGTGATTTGATCCACCGAGTAGGGTTGTGGCCCGGCCAATGCACACACATCCAGGGCTTGGTCACGGCTGACGGACGGAAAGTCGGCCAAAAATTCGTTGACGCTGACCCCAATACGGAGATAATCAAAAAAAGTTTCGATACGAATACGGGTCCCGGAGAACACAGGCACCCCGTCTTGAACATCGGGGTACACGGAAACTGATGACAAGAAACTCATCCAGAGCTGCTGTTTAGAGTAGTGGAATGTCAGTCCGGGACTATACAAAACGAGATGTGTGGATTAAATAGATAGCATTTGCGGGGCTAATGTAGGGAGACTTTGGAAGTTATGGAGTTTTGCTGAAAAAAAAATTGTCGACGGCATTGGATCACATGGAGCAAAGAGCTACTCACCTATCAATCGCACAGTTCTCAACATCCTCCACATTTTTACAAGTACTTCTCCCCAAAGCGCTCCTTTACCAACGCCGTCACCTGCTTGATTTCCTGCTCCTTATCTTTTGGATAAATCAGCAATGCATCGCCCTCGTCCACAATGATGTAATTGCTTAAATCTTTGATAACCACCAACTTGCCCATCGGAGTACGGACCAAGCAATTATTCACGTTCAGGGCCAGGACACGGTCACTCTGTAGCGCATTGCCATACTCGTCCTTTGGGCATTCGGCGTGCAGGCTGCCCCAAGTGCCGAGGTCGGACCACCCGAATTCCGCCGGGATGGTGTACACATTGGATGCTTTTTCCATGATGGCAAAGTCCACGGAAATATTCGGCGTGGTCGGGTAGTGTTCCTCGATAAAGGCCGCTTCTTCCGGAGTATTGTAGAGGCCGGTGCCCTTTTGCAGAATGTGGAAAATATCGGGGCTAAGCTGCTCGTAGGCCGCCAAAATAGAACGCACGCTCCAGACGAAGATACCGGCGTTCCACAGGTACTCCCCGGAATCGAGGAACGCACGGGCCGTCTCGAGGTCGGGCTTTTCCGTGAAACGCAGCACCTTGCGAATGTCGGTGGTGACCTCTTCGCCAAACTGAATGTACCCGTACCCGGTGTCGGGACGGGAGGGCTGGATGCCCAGAGTGACCAATGCATCGTGGTGGGTGACGAAGTGCAGGGCCTGACCGACCTTTTCCAAGAAAACGGCCTCTTTCAGCACAACATGGTCCGAAGGCGCGATGATGAACTTGGCCTCCGGATCAAGGGCCGCCAGTTTAAAGGCCGTGTAGGCCACGCAAGGGCCGGTATTGTTGCGGCTGGGTTCGCAAACAATCTGGTTATCAGTCAGTTCTGGTATCTGTTCCCGGATCAGGTCGCGATATGCGGCGTTGGTGACCACAAAAATATGTTCCGCCGGGCAGAGGGGCAAAAACCGCTCGAAGGTAAGCCGCAGCAAGCTCTTACCCACGCCGAGCATATCGATGAATTGTTTGGGGCGTGCTTCGCGGCTGCCGGGCCAGAAACGGCTGCCCACGCCACCGGCCATGATGGCCACGTAAGTGTGAGGATTCAAAATAATGAACTATGAACTATGAATTATAAGTGTCGGCAGTGTGTAGGATTCAGGGAGATGAAACCGGGTGGAGAGCCTCAAAATTGAGGATGTCCATGTAGTCCCACTCGCGATAGGCCATCAGATAGATGCCCGCTTCGGTAGCCCAGCTAAGAAACTCATCTTTAAAGCGCAGACTTGCGAAAACCGGGATCATTTCCAAAGCTGCAAATTCCGGAAACAGTTCTCGGAAACGGGGAATTTTCTTTTCGGTGAATTCCTCGAGGTGAATTCTCTGGGGCCTGCTTTTGGTTTCTATCAGGAAAACATAAGATTCCGAGGCGGCAACTACGTCAAATTCGCCGCGTAAATCCCGTGCTGTATCTTTCCTTTCCATATTCACCCCTCGGAAAGTGATCTCTTCCTTGAAAAAGGAGGTCATAACTGGACGAACTGCTGGGGCAATAATATCTTCCACGAGCGTACCCATCTTATTAGCCAAGGCACCCCACTGTACATTCATCTCCTTGGTAGCCCGCTACGACTCATTTTTGAAGTCCTTCATTTCATTTTTGAAGTCTTTCATTTCATTTTTGAAGTCGCGCATCTCGTCCTTGAAGTCACGCATCTCCCGATGCAGTTGATTAAAGGATCGGCTAGTCTGGATAATAAATTCTACCAGTGCGGCCTCAACGACACTAAATTTTTCGACAATTTCGGTAGTGGACATTGGGAAAGAGATTCTTGGCCATAAAAGTAAGCACTAAATCACGAATCCCCAACTACAACTTTTCTTGCACCTCCTCATACACACTCCTGATCCCGTCCTCCAGCCCAATCTTTGCCCGCCAGCCAGACGAATGCAACTTACTGACGTCCATTAACTTACGCGGTGTGCCATCGGGTTTGCTCAAGTCGTGCCGGATGTCGCCCTGATAGCCCACAATGCGCTGCACCAGCTGTGCCAATTCCAGGATCGAATG
>JAYUXG010000706.1:0-6352 GCA_043753125.1 Saprospirales bacterium
CTCAAAACATTCACCTTAAACCACATCATCCCGCAGAGACGCTGCCCTTTGGGATCATCCTGCTGGATGCCCGCCGTGTCTTTACCCGCGTGGAAGACTTCATTTCCCGCTGCCAGAGTACCCACCCTGCTACCCGATTTATTGTAGTATCGCTCGATCCCGATGCGCTAACCCCTGTAGCAGCCTGGTCACTGCTCCACCAGGGGGCAGCCAATGTGCTGACGTTCACCGGCAATGCCGAAGTATCGGACCGCATCGTCGAACAGCTGCACCGCTGGCAATTGATAGAATCCATGTTGGTCACACCGCGGGTGGCGAATTTATGCGTGGGCAAGTCGCTGGTTTGGCAAAACTTCCTGCGGGAGGTAATTGAAATTGCCCTGTTCTCGCAGGCGCCCATTCTGCTGACGGGGGAAAGCGGCACGGGCAAAGAGCTGGTGGCCCGCTTGATCCATCAGCTGGACAACCGGCAGGGAAAAGGGCAGCAGGTGCTGGTAGAGTGCTCCACATTGGCGCCGGATTTGTCGGGAAGTGAGTTTTTCGGCCATGAAAAGGGGGCCTTTACCGGCGCAATTGCTGCGCGGGAAGGCGCTTTCGCCCAAGCCAACCGCGGTACTTTGTTTCTCGATGAAGTCGGTGAATTGCCTTTGCGCCTACAGGCAGAGCTGTTGCGCGTGGTGCAGGAGGGAATGTTCAAAAAACTGGGCTGTAACCAGTGGCAGCAGACCAGTTTTCGTTTGGTAAGCGCTACGCATCGCCACTTGCCGGACGAAATTGCCGGCGGCCACTTTCGGCTCGATTTCTATTACCGCATGGCTTCCTGCATCGGTCTGGTGCCGCCCTTGCGAGCAAGACGGGAAGATATTCCCCTGCTGGCCGATTATTTTTTTCGACAGCTTCTGAAACGGGAACGGGTAGACATTGTACCGGAAGTAATGGAAGTATTGGCGCAGCGGGACTATCCCGGCAACGTCCGGGAGCTGCGACAACTCGTTGGACGTATTGCCCTGCGGCATTGTGGTACGGGACCCGTCACGCTGGGTGACCTGCCATTGGCTGACCGACCCCACCGAATGCACAGCGATTCAGGTATTGAGGAATCCGACCTGGGACCAGTGCGCCATTTTTTCAAAAAAGCGCTTTCAGAAGGTATGAAATTGAAGGATATTAAAGAAATCGCCGCCGACATTGCTATTCAATTAGCGCTGGAAGAGGGGAATGGTAGCCTGCAACTGGCCGCCGAACGACTTGGCGTAACTGATCGGGCGCTGCAAATCCGGCGGGCTCCTAAGAAAGATGGATCGCTGATTTAAAGATTTCGATAGGAAGCCCTTCAGAATTAGCGTGGAATCTATAAGTTTTCCACATCCTGGCGAGGGCTACCACGAATTGTTTTAAATTCGCACCACAGACCGATCACGCTATGCCGCAATTTGCCCACCTCCACTGCCATACCCAGTTTTCCCTGCTCGATGGAGCGGCCAGCATCCCCAACCTGTTCAAAAAGGCTAAGGCGGATGGTATGAAGGCGCTGGCCATTACGGACCATGGGAACATGTTCGGGGTGTTCCAGTTCGTAGCCGAGGCGGCCAAGCATGAGGGCGTCAAGCCCATCGTCGGCTGCGAATTTTACGTGGTGACCGACCGGCACCGGCGCACTTTTACCAAAGAAGACCGGGATAAGCGTTTTCACCAGTTGTTTTTGGCCAAGAATGCCGAAGGCTATAAGAATTTAGTGAAACTCTGCTCCCTGGGTTATACGGAAGGTCTGTACGGAAAATACCCCCGCATTGATAAAGAATTGATCCTGCAGTACCATGAGGGACTGATCGCGACCACCTGCTGCATCGGCGCGATGGTGCCGCAGATGATCTTAAAAAAAGGGGAAGCCGCAGCCAAAAAGGAGTTCGAATGGTGGCTGGATATTTTCGGGGAGGACTACTATATCGAGATCCAGCGCCACCACATGAAGGAGCAGGATCAGGTGAATGAGGTGCTGCTGCGCTGGGCCGAAGAGTACAATGTGAAGACGATCTGTACCAATGATTCCCACTACGTCGACCAGAAGGACTCCAACGCCCACGACATTCTGCTCTGCGTCAACACGGGGGAGAAGCAAGCCACCCCGGCCATCCGCGAATTCACCGATGAAGGCACCATAACCAAAGGCGGACGTTTTGCCTTCTGGAACGACCAGTTCTATTTCAAGACCCAGGCCGAGATGGGCCTGCTCTTCAAAGACGTGCCGGTGGCGCTCGACAATACCATGGAGATCGTGGATAAGTGCGAGTATTTGAAATTGAAAAAGGATATTCTGCTGCCCAATTTCATCGTACCGCCGGAATTTCAAACCCAGGACGATTACCTGCGCGATATCACCTACAAAGGGGCAAAAGAGCGCTATAGAAATATTACCGCTGAAGTCGAGGAACGGCTCAATTTCGAATTGCACACCATCAAAACGATGGGTTTCGCCGGATACTTCCTCATTGTGGCGGACTTCATCAAGGCCGGGCGCGAACTCGGGGTGGTCGTTGGTCCGGGCCGCGGTTCGGCAGCGGGCAGCGCAGTCGCTTATTGTATCGGCATTACCAACATCGACCCGATCAAGTACCAGCTGCTATTCGAACGTTTCCTGAATCCCGACCGGAAGTCCATGCCCGATATCGATACGGACTTCGACGATGAGGGCCGGCAAAAGGTGATCGACTACGTGGTGCAAAAGTATGGCAAACAGCAGGTTGCGCAGATTGTTACTTACGGCACCATGGCCGCCAAGATGTCCATCAAGGATGTGTCGCGGGTACTAGACCTGCCGCTCGACCAGGCCAATGCGCTGGTCAAACTGGTTTCCGATAAGCCAGGCACTAACCTCAACCGGTTGCTGACTGCGCCCTTAGACGGCCCGGGTTCTTTACGTGAGAAAGAAAATATTAGCAGTGACGACCTCGATAACGCCAAAAAACTTCGGGAAATCCTGGCCCTTGGCGGCACTCCGGAGAGTACTGTATTGAGAGAGGCCATGATCCTGGAAGGCTCTGTGCGGGGTACCGGTATCCACGCGGCGGGCATTATTATCGCCCCCAAAGACCTCACCGAGATCATTCCGGTATATGCTTCCAAGGAAACGGAACTGCTCATTACGCAGTACGAAGGCTCCATCATTGAAGATGCCGGCGTCATCAAAATGGACTTTCTGGGGCTGAAAACGCTGACTATTATCCGGGATGCCCTGAAAATCATCCAGGAAAATCATGGGGTGACTATTGACATCGACAACATTCCGCTGGACGACGTCAAAACCTACGAACTCTACCAGCGTGGAGAGACCAACGGCACCTTCCAGTTTGAGAGCGCCGGTATGCAGAAGTACCTCCGCGAACTCAAGCCCGACAAATTCGACGACCTGATCGCGATGAACGCGCTGTATCGGCCGGGGCCGATGGAGTACATTCCAGACTTTGTGGCGCGGAAACATGGCCGCCAGGCAGTGACTTATGACCTGCCGGATATGGAGGAATATTTGTCGGATACATTTGGAATTTGCGTATATCAAGAACAGCTCATGTTGCTTTCGCAAAAACTCGGTGGCTTTTCCAAAGGCGATGCCGACGTGTTGCGCAAAGCCATGGGTAAAAAGCAAAAGTCGGTACTGGACAAGATGAAAGGCCAGTTCATGGAAGGTGCACAAGCCAAGGGCCACCCAATTAAAGCGCTGGAAAAAATCTGGACCGACTGGGAAGCCTTCGCCATGTACGCTTTCAACAAATCGCACTCCACTTGTTACGCGCTGGTGGCCTATCAAACGGCCTACTTAAAAGCCCACTATCCCAGCGAATACATGGCGGCAGTGCTGACGCATTCGCAATCGAATATCGAAAAAATCACCTTTTTCCTGGAAGAATGCCGCCGCATGGGCCTGAACGTAAAAGGCCCGGACATCAACGAATCGCAGGTCAATTTCTCGGTCAACAAGAAAGGCGATATTCGCTACGGCTTGGGCGCAGTGAAAGGTGTGGGCGAGGCAGCAGTCGAGAATCTCATTATCGAACGCAAGGCCAAAGGCCCGTTCAAGGACCTCTACGATTTCATGCGCCGCATCAACCTGCGCACTATTAACAAACGGGTCATGGAAAGCATGGCCTGCGCCGGGGCATTCGACGGGCAAAACGTACACCGGGCGGCGTTTTTCGCTCCTTCGGACAAGCACGAAACCTACATCGAACACCTGCTGAAATACGGGGCCGCCTATCAAGAAGAAAAGATCGTGAGTGCCAATTCGCTGTTTGGCGACCTCTCCGACACAGTGGGCATTGCGCAGCCAATGGTCCCCAAAGTGCAGCCCTGGGCTTTGATCCAGCAACTAAAGAAAGAAAAAGACTGCATCGGTATCTACCTCAGTGGCCACCCGCTCGACGATTTCCGCTACGAGTGGGAGACTTTCGCCACGCCGCTGGACAAGATGGACAACTTCAAGAACCGGAAGGTAAACATCGCCGGGTTTGTCAACAAGGCCGAGCACCGGGTCAGCCAAAAAGGCTCCGGCTGGGGGCGTTTCACCGTGCAGGACTACGTGGGCAGCCTCGAAATCTCGTTGTTTTCGGAAAGCTACGCCAAGTTCAGTTCCTATTTTACGGAAGGTGCCAGCCTCTACATCGAAGGCGAGCATAGGGCTCGCTACAACTCGGACGAAATGGAGTTCCGGGTGACGAACGTTCGGCTGCTGGAGACCATTGGCGAAGAAAAGACTACTTCTATTACGCTGCGTATTTCCGTGGGTATTTTATCTGCCGAGTTGATCGAACGCATTGAAAAAGTATGCAATGCGCACCGGGGCAAGCACACGCTGCGCATGGAACTGGTGGATTATGAGCAGAAGGATAAATGGGCGTTTACTTCCACAGCGCGGAAGGTACAGGTGGATAATGATTTTATTAGTGCTATGAGTGGGTTGGGGGTGGAGTGTGGGGTGAATTGATTTTTCCCGTATTTTTGACTTTTAAAGCATAAGACTATGGAAGCCATGACCACGCCTTTCAATACCGCTCAGCAAGAGTTGCTCCAACTCTTTGCGGTCGGCCTTTCGGAAGAAGAGCTCCGCGAGCTAAAGCAAATTCTGCTGGATTTTAAGTTCCGCCGCGTGACGACACTGGCAGATAAAGTATGGGAGGAGAAGGGTTGGAATGACGAGATGGTGGAAAAAATGCTTTCTACCCACATGCGTACGCCTTACAAAAAGGAAAACTAACCTACTCCTTGAATCATGCACATTGTGTTGGATACCAATGTTTTACTCACTTGTTTTTCATCCCGTTCCAAAACCCACCTGATCTGGCAGTCGCTCCGCCAAGGCAAGTTCAGCCTTTGCGTTACTACCGATATTCTTGCAGAATATGAGGAGATCATCGCCGAACATACTTCTCCAGAACTTGCGGAAGCTGTCCTCGATGCCATCCTGCACCTGCCAAATCGGCGACTCATTACTCGCTACTTTAAATGGAACCTTATCGTTGCTGACCCCGATGATAATAAGTTTGTGGACTGCGCTGTCGCTGCTGGGGCAGACTATATCGTGAGTGAAGACCGACATTTTCAGGTTTTGGGAAAAATTCCTTTTCCGACCGTTCGTTTGCTTCGGGAAAAAGATTTTTTGGAGATTTTGGCTCAACTCTAACTTGAATACAGGGAGGATTGTGAGGAATTGGCAGGTACGTTGGGTATTGATTACAGGTGGAGATTTTGGAAGCAGCTTGAAGTGCATTATAACGTAAATTAAAAACGTAAATCCTATTTTTACATTTGAAACAAGAAGTAAAATATGTTGGCTATCGACACTTTCGAGGGGGCAACACAATTGAAAAAATAGTTTTTTCCCTCTTAAATGAGGGGGGTAATGTTACTGTTCAAGTAACAGGTGCCGAATATTTTGCTTCTTCTTTTAGCGATGACGAGGTTGGCATTATTGTCAGCGGGATGGGAGAATTTATTTGTGCTTTTTTCATTGATCCTAATTTTTGTGATAATGATTTTCTATTAGGTGTTTGGGCTGAATGCTCATCAACTTCAGGAAATATGTACAAATCTGGACGAATACTTCTTGGCCAAGTAAGAGATGAGTTAGAATTATACCCTAATTACTTGGAGTATGATGAACAAGGTGATGCTATAGGAAATGCGATAAATGACATTTCAACAATTTATTTTGTCAGAAAATTTTGTAACTATACAGCCGCCTTCGGCGACAAAGAATTAAGAAAAAAGTGTTGACAATTTTCAAAATAGCTGTATTTTTTGGCGTTTAAAATGAATGAACAACCTTGATTGAGTCTGATTACATAGCAAGAATAGCGGT
>JAYUXG010000707.1:0-2565 GCA_043753125.1 Saprospirales bacterium
TTGTACAACTGGATTTACTTTGGCATCCGATCGGAAAACGGGCGTCACTCTATTTACACCTATGGACTAAGGGATTTTGGAAAAGAGGAAATGGAAATAATCGACTCTGAAAAACAACTAGAAGAATTGCGTGAAATGATATTCAACTTGGCCCATTACGTCTTAGCCTATCAAGTAATTTTAAAAGACGGCGAGACTATTGGTATATCGGCGACCCAAAAACTGAAGATAACTGCCTCGACAGGACGATTTTTGGAAGGAAAAACCTTGAAAATAGCGTATTAAGCCAAGCCCCTCCAAATCTCCCTTCGATAATACCACAACCCCATCAAACAGGCCATCTGAATCGAAGAAAGCCCCACCCACGGCCAGAAAAAAGCCGGTTTGAGGTATTCCAACCCAAAACGCCAGAGCAAATAACCGATCATAAAGATTTTGAAGCGGCTCCCGTTGGCCAGGGGACGTCTCCTTTCCAGGGTAAAAATAGTTAAAGCAATCCCGCCAAGAAACAAAATCTCGTAGAGGTTGACCGGATGGCGCGGCATACCGTCACCAAAATCAACACCCCAGGGCAGAGCAGTAGGCAGTCCGAAGGTGCTATCTGTCAAACCTGCCAAATGGCAACCGATGCGCCCAACCGCCAGCCCCAGCAATAGCGGGAAGGTCATCAGATCGCCCGAAGAAGTGGTGACCTTCAAAAACTTCTTGGTGATCTCTACGCCCGCTAGCCCGCCCAATAAGCCTCCGACGATGGTTTTGTTGGCCAAAAAGTAGAGGAAATAAGCGGGCTTTGCCTCTAACGGCCGCTCTGTCACGCCCAACAAGTGGCTACCCCAATAAGCCCCAAAAGCCGCACCGATAAAAATAAACATTCGCTGTTCATCGCCAATGAGGTCGTCGCTGCGCCGCCGCAACCACACATAGTATTGATACCCAAGCGTGTAGGCCAACAACTCGAACACCAGATGGGCGTGCAGCTGCATCGGGCCAAAGTGAAAGACAACAGGATAGTCCACCGCAGCTTATTTACCAGTTACGTTCATCGCCCGTTCCAGGCCAATCGTAATAAAGGTCTTGACTACCTCCACCGATTTCTCCAGGATGTGCGGGAGTTCGGCTTGTTCATCCATGCTCCACTTGCCCAGCACAAAATTTATTTGCTTGCCCTTGCCGAAATCGTTACCGATGCCGATACGCAGGCGTGCATAAGCATCCGTACCCAGCGTTTCCTGGATACTTTTCAATCCATTGTGCCCACCATCGGAGCCCTTGGCACGCAGCCGCTGCTTACCAAACGCGAGGTTCAGATCATCCAGCAGCACCAGACTATTCTCCATCGGCACTTTTTCCTTTTGTAACCAGTAGCGAATGGCCCTGCCGCTCAGGTTCATGAAAGTATTGGGCTTGAGCAGGATCAGCGTGCGGCCCTTATGTTTCACTTCGGCCAGATCGCCGTGGTGATCGGTACGCCATTCGCCTTCCAGGTGTTTGCAGAGGGCGTCCACCGCTTCAAAACCCACGTTGTGGCGCGTACCTTCGTATTCGTAGCCTACATTGCCGAGGCCGGTAATCAGATATTTCATGTGCGGAGAGCGAAAGTTTTTCGCCGGTAAAAGAAAATTGAACAGTAATATGAGAAACCCTTTCCATCCAAAGGGTGATGGAAAGCAATTTCTACGGCAAAGGTAATGCGCGTATGCTGGCTCGCCAACGGCCTAATTCCGCTGCTTCCTTCGTCAAAACCTACACCATTATATTGGTATGACCATCACTCGTGTAAAAAAAAACACAAGGTCACGAAACAGGCCACTCAATCGCTATTTCAGGTAGGTGCATGACCGACCGATGACTTGCATCAGTTGATTGCCAACCTCCAATAAACCATCAAAAAATTAAAATACTTATCTTTTCCTTTTAACAAACAGACCTTTTTTATTATATTGTATTTCCCATCTAATATTCTGTTACAGGCTATTTTTTGTCGCTGTATCGCGGTTAAATTCTGTCTGAACAAAAAACTTTTCAAATATCTTGACCAAACACTTGGTGAAACCAAAGCACGAGATGTATCTTTGCGTCCGCTTTGGAAGAACAGAGTATGAGGGTGATTTTGGAAGAATGCTTTGGAGGTTGCAAGGATGGATATCGGATTGGTTCTGGGAATCGTTGGAAACTTCTTTGACATTATTTTTTGGTTTTGGTTTGGTGTTTCAGGAACAAGTTTCGTACCTTTGCGTCCCGCTTTTAAGGGTTTTATCTTAGAGCGGATAGATTTAAAGCAATCCCACGTAGGTGGGTTTTGATATAAAAAGTTCATTGACATTTGGTTAGCGAAAAGCTATAAAGTAGAAGTAACCCCGAGGCAACTCGAGGTTGGTAAGGAAAGGGACGGAGGAGAAGATCAGAATAAAGTCAGCATGATCGTACTCGGACGTCGTAAGAACGAAGGTTCACCTTAGGGTGAACTAAAGAATATACGATGGAGAGTTTGATCCTGGCTCAGGATGAACGCTAGCGGCAGGCCTAATACATGCAAGTCAAGGGGTCAGCAATGACACCGGCGGA
>JAYUXG010000708.1:0-6341 GCA_043753125.1 Saprospirales bacterium
TTGGTATTTGGCGATACAAAATTAACCTTCTGCATTGAATTTTGGCCATATTTATTTGATTATCAAAGATTTATAACCCCTCTAACTTCTACAAATTAAAAATGAGTACGATTCAAAACTTCAGGAAAATTATCAAAAATAATCACTGGGTTAGAAAAATTGTTGCTTATTACATAGTTCCATCTGGTTTCTTCGATGAAAAGATATTAAATCTTGAAATCGGTGAGAACTTTATATATAGGATTAAGGAAGTACTTGCCTGCCCCGATAATCAGCATATATCAAGAATAGAAAATGCAGGTAAGGTCAGCAATGGTAAACAATTAATGCACAATGGCCTGAAAATACATTTGGGTAGCTACTACGGCCCCGAAGTGGCTCAACAACTGTTCGCAAATAAGGGCGTACATGAGCCACAAGAAGAGTACGTTTTCCAGGAAGTACTTAAAGGCATGAAACCGGGTAGTACGATGGTTGAATTAGGTGCATTTTGGTCGTTTTATTCTATGTGGTTCAATAGCCAAGTAGCAAGAGCGAAAAATTTTATGGTAGAGCCGGACGTTTTCAATCTGGGTTCTGGAAAAAGAAATTTTACGCTTAATAAAATGACTGGCGATTTTACGCAAGCGTTTGTGGGCGATAAACCTAGCATCAACAAGCAAGGGGAGCGAACAATAGGGATCGATGAATTTAGAAAAGAAAAACATATTAATTTTATTGACATATTGCATTGTGATATTCAGGGTTATGAGTACGATATGCTGATTGGTGCTATAAAAACCATGGAGGAGGATAAAATAGGGTACTTTTTTATTTCTACCCATTCTAATGAAGTACACTACAAGTGTTTGAAATGTTTGGAGCAAAAACGTTACATGATATTATGCCATGCAGATTTGAACGACTCCTTTGCAGAAGATGGACTGATAGTTGCCAAATCTGTTAACTACGAAGGATTGGATAAAATCCAGATTTCTTTGAAGTCCAAAAGCCTTGTTTAATATATTTCTCAGGATAGCGTTCGTAGCCAACTGTAAATGACTATACTTCATGTTTCTCCCTCCTATAATCCAGCGTTCGTATATGGTGGCCCAACTCGGTCTGTGGCAGGGCTTTGCGAGCAGTTGGCGAAGATTGGTGTACATCTAACCGTTATCACCACCACGGCAAATGGAAGACTGGAACTGCCTCGACAGAAAAACCTTGTAAAGGGCGTGGAAGTTACTTATCATTCTCGCTGGACGGGCGATCATAGCCACTTTTCTCCGGGTCTATTATGGGCTTTCTGTTGGAAAATAAAGAAAGTACAGATAATTCATATCCACTCTTGGTGGAATCTAGTAGTAATACCTGTGGTTTTGATATGCCGTTTGCGTGGTATAAAACCAGTACTATCTCCTCGCGGTATGCTTAGCCCTTATACCCTAAAAAGCCCTGCTAAGAGTTTATTTCAACGTTTGATTGGTCAATGGTTACTAAAAGGCACTATATTACACGCTACTTCGATCCAAGAGGCCTCTGATGCCTTGATGTCAGTATCCGATTGGCCTCATTTCGTTTTACCTAATATTATTGAATTGCCGCCGCTGGGATACTTCTTTCCAAATACTCCACCAGTTAATTACTGCCAATTCATTTTTCTTTCTCGTATCCACCCAGTAAAAGGCTTAGAAATGCTTTTTGCGGTATTATCTGTTCTGGATTTTCCTTGGCGGCTCCAGATTGTTGGAGAAGGAGACGTGAGTTACATAGCACAATTACAGCAATTGGCACAAAACCACGGTATTGCAGAGCAAATAGAATGGTTAGGATGGCAAAAGGGGACTGAAAAATTTCAATTACTAGCTGACGCTGATCTATTTTTACTCCCCTCGCAGAGCGAAAACTTCGCCAATGCAGTTTTAGAGTCTTTGGCTGTGGGTACTCCTGTAGTCGTTAGCAATAAAGTAGGATTAAGTGATTATATTGCGAAACAAAAATTGGGCTGGGTAGCCTCCCTGGGTAAAGGTACTTGGGCAAATACTCTTCGCACTGCCTGGGAAGCACAGAACACCCGAAAAGAAATTCGCCTCACAGCACCAACATTAGTACAACGAGACTTTGGTGCCGAAACCTTAGCCCATAAATACATGGAAGCATATCAAAGAATTTATCCGTTATAATTTTGTCGCATTTAGATTCCATCACTCCCCTGATTTTATGCTACAATGAAGAACACAACATTGGACGCACCCTAACCCAACTTTATTGGGCGAAGCAGGTTGTCATCATTGATAGCTTCAGTACGGACGAAACCCTGGATATCGTTCATCAGTTTCCTCAGGTTGTCGTTTTTCAACGTGTATTCGATAGCCATTCTCAGCAATGGAACTTTGGATTAGAGCAGATAAGTACCCCTTGGATACTCTCTTTGGACGCTGATTATGTTCTTTCTTCGGCTTTAACTAACGAGCTAGCACAATGGTCGCCTTCGCCTGCAATAGCTGGTTATTTTATTTCTTTCAAGTATTGCGTTTTTGGCAAGCCTTTGCGAAGTGCCGTACTTCCACCCCGCCAGGCTTTATTTAAACGTTGCCAAGCCCATTATATCGATGATGGTCATACGCAGTTGCTGGTAGTAGATGGTTATAGTAGCTATTTTAAACATCCTATCTACCATGATGATCGTAAATCTCTTTCCCGTTGGCTTTGGGCGCAGGACCGTTATGTCCAATTAGAAATCGCCAAATTTCAGTTACAAAAACAGTCAATTTTTAGTTTTAACGACTGGATTCGTAAGCAAATAATATTAGCCCCTTTTCTGATCCTTTTTTACTGCCTCGTTGTCAAAGGTGGCTTATTGGATGGTTGGCGCGGTTGGTATTATGCTTTTCAGCGTATGCTGGCGGAATTATTGTTGTCACTGGCTCTGATGGAGCAGAGAATTAGTAAGTAATTGTTAATCCAACTACTAACCAGTAATCCATGTACATCCTCGGCCTAAACGCATTCCACGGAGATTCCGCCGCCAGCATCTACAAGGATGGCGTACTGCTGGCCGCTTCGGAGGAAGAACGCTTCCGCCGCATCAAGCACTGGGCTGGATTACCCACCGAGGCCATCCGTTTTTGCCTGCAAGAAGCGGGCATAGAACTGACTGATGTGCAGCATATTACCATTTCGCGGAACCCCCAGGCCAATGCATTCAAAAAGGTGAAACACCTGCTGACCAAAGGCTTTCAGGCCGATAAGTTGCTGGCGCGAGTGCGCAACCGCAGCAAGGTACAGTCCTTCAAAGCGCAGTTGGCGGCCGCTTTTGGCTTGCCCGAACATACGCTGCACGCTACTATTCACAACATCGAGCACCACCGCAGCCACTTGGCGTCGGCTTTTTTTGTCTCTCCTTTTGAGGAAGCCGCGCTACTATCCATCGATGGGTTTGGAGATTTTACTTCGGCGATGTTGGGGGTGGGCCGTGATAACCAAATTGAAGTATTGGAGGAGGTAAATTATCCGCATTCGATCGGCATATTCTACACGACTTTTACGCAGTGGTTGGGCTTTCCGCACCACGGCGACGAATACAAGGTCATGGGCTTGGCTCCGTATGGACAACCGACGCAAGTAGAGAAGGTCCGGCAGGTAATCCGTTGTTTACCGAATGGTTTGTTTGACCTGGATGAACGCTATTTCCGCTACGTACGGGAAGGGGTAACTTTGACTTGGGAAGGGGGCAGTCCGGAGATTGGGCCGCTATATTCCGACTATTTTATCCAGCAGTTTGGGGCGGTTCGCTTACCAGACGAACCATTGATCGATGCACACCGCGACATGGCCACCTCGGTGCAGCGGGTCTGCGAGGAAGTAATTTTTCATTTGCTCCGGCATCTGTACGAAAAAACGGGGCTGAGCCGGGTTTGCATCGCTGGCGGGGTGGCCCAAAACTCCGTCGCCAATGGCAAAATCACTCGCGAAACGCCATTTAAAGAAGTCTATATTCCGCCCGCCGGGCATGACGCTGGCACCGCTACGGGTTCGGCTTTATACCTGCAACACCAAGTGCTGCACCAGCCACGCAGTTTTCAAAAGCAGTCTGCTTATACGGGCAGCCAGTTTAGCCAAGTGGACATTGAAACTTGTTTACAAGCACGAGGAATTGAATTTAAATGGCTGGAAGACGAGGAGCTGTATGAAATGGTGGCGGAATACTTGGTGCAGGGTAGCGTAGTCGGTTGGTTCCAAGGAAGGGCGGAATTTGGTCCACGCGCTTTGGGCAATCGCTCTATCTTGGTTGACCCCCGCCGCGCCGATGCCAAGGACTTGCTGAACGCCAAGATCAAGCGCCGGGAAAGTTTCCGTCCCTTTGCCCCCTCTATCTTGGCCGAATGCGTAGCTGACTACTTTGAAGTCGATGATGCCGTGCCATACATGGAAAAAGTGTTCCCGATCCGGCCTGAAAAACGCGCGGAGATTCCCGCTGTCACCCACGTGGACGGTACTGGCCGCCTACAAACGGTATCGCTCGCCGAAAACCCGCGCTACTATCAATTGATCCAGTCTTTCTATCGAAAAACGGGTACGCCGATTTTATTGAACACTTCTTTCAATGAAAACGAGCCTATCGTAAATACGCCCGAGCAAGCTTTAGAATGTTACTTGCGTACTAAAATGGATATGCTGGTGTTGGGAAACTGTGTCCTTACCCGCTAAGGGGGCGAAAACCAACGTTTCCATCCAATTAAATATTCCCCGAATGAAACCGCAGCGGCTCTAAATCCGCCCGGCCAAGCTTTGAAGCACTAGTGTGTGGAGAGCTAGTTGTCCGAGTGTTAAGTAATCGAATTGCGACCAAATGAAAATCAGTGTCATCACCGTTTCCTACAACAGTGCCGCCACCATTGGTGATACGTTGGCGAGCGTGCGGGGGCAGGACTATCCAAGTGTGGAGCATATTGTGGTGGATGGTGCTTCCAAGGATGAAACGCTTCGGGTTGCGGCGCAGTATCCGCACGTTTATCAGATCTTGTCGGAGCCGGATAGGGGAATTTATGATGCCATGAACAAAGGCTTGCGGTTGGCGACTGGCTCTATCGTTGGTTTTTTGAATTCCGACGACTTTTACACGCATCCTGGCGTACTGTCGAACATAGCCACCGCGATGAACTTGAGCGGTGCCGATACTTGCTATGCCGACCTGCAGTACGTACGCAGGACCAACCATGCACAGGTGGTGCGTACCTGGAAATCAGGCCTTTACGCCCAGGACAAGTTCTATTGGGGCTGGATGCCACCCCATCCCACCTTTTTCGTCCGTCGAGAGGCCTATGAAAAATTCGGCGGCTTTGATACTTCGCTGCGCAGTGCTGCCGACTATGAATTGATGTTGCGTTTTTTGCTCAAGCAAGGATTAACCACTTGCTATTTGCCGGAAATCATCGTCCGTATGCGCAGCGGTGGGCTGAGTAATGCCAGCCTGTACAATCGCCTGCTCGCCAACCGCGAAGATCGGCAGGCTTGGCGGCTAAACAATATAAAGCCCCGGTTTTACACTTTATAT
This sequence comes from Saprospirales bacterium, assembly GCA_043753125.1. Lineage (GTDB taxonomy): Bacteria > Bacteroidota > Bacteroidia > Chitinophagales > Saprospiraceae > M3007. Next base: position 5,537 of record JAYUXG010000708.1, read on the forward strand.
TTAAAGCCGGCTTCCAAGATTATGCAGTTTTTAAGCCGCTAATGTCAAATAGCCAAAGCGGGCTTTCGGTTTCACCTGGTGAAACCGAAAGCCCGCTTTGCGTTTCACTGAGTTGGTCGTAAAGTTTGTACCTTTGCGCGGCCCATAACTTATAACCCATAACTAATTTTTACGTGTCAAAAAAAGCCCTCATTACTGGTATCACCGGCCAAGACGGTGCCTACCTCGCCGAACTATTGCTAAAAAAAGGCTATGAAGTACACGGCATCAAGCGGCGCAGCTCGCTGTTCAATACCGGTCGGATTGATGCCTTGTACCAGGACCCGCATATGGATGACCGCAATTTCATTCTGCACTATGGTGACCTGACCGACTCCACCAACCTGATTCGCATCGTGCAAGAGGTGCAGCCCGACGAGATCTACAACTTGGGGGCGCAAAGCCACGTGCAGGTCAGCTTCGAGACCCCAGAATACACCGCTAATGCGGATGGCATCGGTACGTTGCGCCTATTGGAGGCGATCCGGTTGTTGGGCCTGGCGCAGAAAACGAGGTTTTATCAGGCATCCACATCGGAGCTCTATGGGCTGGTGCAGGAGGTGCCGCAGTCCGAAAAGACGCCTTTTTACCCACGCTCGCCCTATGGGGTGGCCAAGCTGTATGGCTATTGGATCACGGTGAATTATCGGGAATCGTACGGGATGTTCGCCAGCAACGGCATTTTGTTCAACCACGAGAGTCCGCTGCGCGGCGAGACGTTCGTGACCCGCAAGATTACGCGGGCAGCGGCCAAGATTGCGCTGGG
>JAYUXG010000709.1:0-2564 GCA_043753125.1 Saprospirales bacterium
TGAACGGCCAAGCGGGCGTAGAGGAACTGTTGAGCAATTGGCTGGCTGATTTTGAGCTGACGATGGGCCTGGCTGGTTGCAAGAATGTGGCAGAAGTGCGGGCAGCGGTACTGGCGTGAGCTGGATTTTTACTAAATTTGTTGCGTTGGTTGCCAATATTTTATAACAATTGGGACACGGACGAGCAAATTTGCGCGAATTTTTTTGATGTTCAGTACAGCGCGTTGTGCGGGCGCATAGGGAAAAATCCGCCCAATTCGTGTCCCCATCCCTCTCAATGCGCAAATAGGTCCCCAATACTTTCGTATTTTTTCAAATCCTATTCAAAAGCATCAAATTCCGTCCAATGACGTATTTCAGCCATCGACGTTCGGTGCCGTCCGATCCGCGTTATTTCGTGGTGCATAAACCCTACGGGATGCTTTCCCAGTTCAGCCGCGAAGCACCAGCGCAGGTGACATTGGCCGATCTGGAATTTGATTTTCCCAAAGACGTATATCCCGTCGGTCGCTTAGATGCTGATAGCGAGGGCCTGTTGCTGCTAACCAATGATAAAGCCTTGAATGCCAAACTATTGAACCCCCAATATGCACATCCACGCACCTATTGGACACAGGTGGAAGGGTTGCCGGATTTGTCTGCATTGGCACAACTACGGCAGGGGGTGCGCATCCAAATAGATGGTAAACCGTTCCAGACCCGCCCCGCTGACATCCGATTATTAACTGTTTTGCCGGATTTGCCAGAGCGTCAGCCACCGGTGCGTTTTCGCAAAACCGTTCCTGATGCGTGGCTGGAACTAGTGCTCACGGAGGGGAAGAACCGGCAGGTACGCCGGATGTGCGCGGCGGTCGGCCTTCCTGTGCTGCGGCTGGTGCGGGTGCGGATTGGGCAACTGACCCTGGACGGCATGGTGCCAGGCGAGGTACGGGAATTGACGGAAGAACAAATTGGGCAAGGGATAATTGGCAGTAAGCAATAAGCAAAGGGCAATGGGCAACACAATAATGAGCCATTTTTGCCTTTTGGTGTTCTGCTCATTGGCTTCTCAGTGAAAATCGGGAAGTCGTCGCGCGCTATTTGCCTATTTGGCTTATTTTCACCTACTCAAACTCAACTTTCGTTATGCGTTCTATTCTCTTTTTACTGGCTATTGGCAGCCTTACTTTTCTTTCCTGCAAAAAGGACAAGACGCTCTCGCCCGAGGAGCAGCTGCAAAAGGACATCGAAATAATCAAACAGTATATTGCCGATAACGGCCTGATCACGCAGTCTACGCCATCGGGACTACACTACGTTATTACCAAGGAAGGCTTTGGCGATCATCCCACGATTGGTTCAACGGTGACGGTACAGTACACGGGGTCCCTCACCACTGGTTTGGTCTTCGACGAAACCGCTGCCGGCCAAGCGGCCACCTTTCCGTTGTCCAACCTTATCAAGGGTTGGCAGGAAGGCATTCCGCTACTGCGCAAGACTGGCAAAGGCACTTTCCTGATTCCTTCAGCATTGGCCTATGGGCCAGCAGGATCGGGCAACATCGCGGGCAATACCGTGCTGATCTTTGATATTCAACTGGATGATTTTCAGTGAAACACGGGAACGCAGAAATGCAGATTTTGCTGATACAGTGTGGATTACGCGAATATACAAATAAAAATCCGCGTAATCCCCTTTTTTCATCCACATAATCCGCGTTCCCTCTTTATCCGCGTAGTCCGCTTTTTTCATCCGCATAATCCGCTTTCCCGAATACTTCTTCCATTTTCGTCCAGCGATAATCAAATATCTCCCGGAGTTGTGCCCGCACAAACAGCCAATTGGCCAGATCGCCAAGCGGGCCGAGCGGTAGCCGGTAGTGTACCAGATCGGTCATCTCCACGCCACCTGCCACGGTCTTAAAATGGTGCTGGTGGTGCCAAAGCGCGTATGGGCCGACCCGCTGCTCATCCACAAAAAATACGCCCGGCTCTACGTGGGTTATCTCGGTCATCCAAAACAGCGGAATACGAAACAAGGGCTTCACGGTGTAGGTGATGACCTGTCCTGCGTATATTTTTTGCAGAAATTCCGGGTCGGAAGTAACCCGGAAGTCCATGTACGCGGGAGTAATTTTTTGCAGATTAGCAGGGGAAGAAAAGAAATCCCAAGCTCGTTCGAGCGGGATGGGCAGGTGCTGCCTGCGCTTCAAAGTATGGACGGCCATGCAGAATGGGAGTAGCGGCGGGTTCAGCCGCCGATGTAATGACGGGTTTAACCGCCGACATAGCCGGATTCGCAGCAACCATTCTACAACCCCCGTTTGATAGCATTGTTTCCGAAAAGATGGTCTCCAGGGGTTGGTAAGCACTGATAAAAGTTTATAAGAGGCTGTTTTAAAACCCCGGACGGAGTGGAAAGGCCTGAATTTTGGCGATAAATGAAGGATGATTTTTAGTACATAGCGGGGCCTATTTGCTAAAAATTAGGTAACTGTTTAGCACCCGCCGGAGGCGGGTTATGAGAAAATTGGAATAAAACATAACTTGTCGTTTCAAAAACAATTGAGTTGGAACTGCCTACCA
>JAYUXG010000710.1:0-6326 GCA_043753125.1 Saprospirales bacterium
CTGATCCGAACTGCACCTATGGCAGCATTTTTTCTCGAAAACCATAAAATATCCTTTTGTTCTACAAAGATAATGAATCACTCATAAAATTACACTACCGCCTCCACTTTTTCCTGTCATTGCCAATTCCTACTTGGAAACGGTAGCTGATCGGCGAAACCCTTCGTCCGATAATTCGTTTGACCATATCAGACCCGGTCCCCTGCTTTTTAAGTCTGTTTGCCTAAGGGCAGCGTAGGATTGGTCTTGTTCCCATGCACACACCAGACTACGATCTAATCATCATCGGCTGTGGCCCGGCCGGTTCCACCACGGCCCGGATAGCGGCCCAGCGCGGCCTGCGTGTCCTGTTAGTGGATAAACGGCAGGAATTGGGGGCACCCATCCAGTGTTCCGGTGCTTTGAGTGCCCATGCCCTGGAAGAGGCGGGGGTGACACCAGAGGCGGAATTTGTGCTGGAAGCGGTGTATGGGTTCGGTATCTACAACCAGGCGGGCGAGCAGACGACGATTGATTACCGCCAGTTGAAACCGGACAAATATGGTTCTGCGCTGGATAAAAAACCGCTGGGCTACGTCGTGGATCGTCGCCGTTTTGATCGTTATCTGGTTACTTTAGCCGAACGCGCCGGGGTGGAAGTCTGGTTGAAAACGGACGGGCTGGGCTACCAACCCCTGGAAGACGGCAGCTGCGCGGTGCGTTTACGAAAATTCAACCGCGAGATTACCCTGCGCACCCACGTGCTGGTCGGCGCGGATGGTCTGCAATCGCAGGTGGGCAAGTGGGCGGGCCTGCATACCCATATCAAAATGACCGAACTGGCCAGTTGCCTGCAATTTGTCGTGGATGGCGTAGAGACCGACGGGCTACTGGAGATCATCACTGGCCACGAGTGGGCACCAGGCGGTTATGCCTGGGTGTTCCCCAAAGGACATGGCTACGCAGAGGTCGGGTTGGGCGTGATCCGGACCATGACCCTCGAAAATGCACAGTGGCACCTGGATCATTTTATCCAGCATTCGTTTCTCCGGGATCGCTTGCGGAACGCCCGCACCTTGGAGGTGCAGGGTGGGGGAGTGCCCTTGGCCGCTCCGCTGCGCACCCAGTACGCCACCAACCTGATCCTGGTGGGCGATGCTGCCCGGCACGTCAATCCGATTACCGGCGGCGGCCTCCACACGGCCATGACGGGTGGTCTCATCGCCGGGGATTTCCTGGCCGACCTGATCTCTGCTGGCCAACCACCCAGCGCGGCGAACCTGCGCGGTTATCAGGAGCGTTGGCTGGAACGGCTGGGTAACAAGATGTGGCAGTTGTACGCCACAAAAAGGGATATTTTTAAAGTAAAGGATATTCCGCAGCGCGATCAGATGCTCTATAATACGATGGCCGAATATTTTAACCCGTTTTCAGAGTACAAGAAAGTCTAAACGCAGATGCGAAACAGAGAACCGGTTATTTTTCAAATTGGCTGGAACGCCTGCATTAATTGCGGAGCCTGCGTGGCTGTCTGCCCCAAAGAGGCGGGCTTTATCAGCGATTTCGACACTATCGCGGTGAATACACCCTGCGACATTGCTTGTATGGTCTGTGAAGATATTTGTCCGGTTACCACAATTACCCACGTGCGGGCCTCCGACTGGGGCTTTCCGCAAAACGGGTTGTCCAAAAACGGAGCAGGCTCCGCTTCGTAATAATCGCCACGGCTGTATCTTTGATCGTGATTGCCAAATTAGCCCACCGCCACCATGCCCGTTTACCACCACCTCGGCAAAATACCGCCTAAACGCCATACCCAGTTCGCAAAGCCGGACGGTAGCCTTCACTACGAACAGCTGTTCGGTACAGTCGGCTTCGACGGGATGTCGTCGCTGCTGTACCACCTGCACCGCCCCACCCAAGTGCGGGCCGTGCTGGATACACTGCCGCTGGCTCCATCCATCGCCGTAGAGCGCAACCTGCATGCTCGGCTATTGCAGGGCTTTCAAATTGCGCCCGCCGATGACTACCTGGAAAGCCGTACGCCGCTGCTGGTCAATAGCGACATCCACATCGGCTTGGCCGCGCCGCGCCAGTCACTGCGCGATTATTTCTACAAAAATGCCGATGCGGACGAACTGCTGTTTGTCCATCGTGGCTCCGGTACACTGCGCACGTTACTGGGTAATATCCGTTTTGAATATGGTGACTATTTGGTCATTCCACGGGGCATGATCTACCAGATCGAGTTCGATACGGAGGATAATCGTCTGCTGTATGCCGAGTCATTCCACCCAATCTATACCCCTAAACGCTACCGTAATTGGTTCGGCCAACTATTGGAACACTCGCCCTACTGCGAACGCGACTACAAGCTGCCCACCGAGCTCGAAACCCACGACCAGACCGGCGATTTTCTAGTAAAAATCAAGAAACAGGGCTACTTGCACCAGTTGGTCTATGCCACGCACCCTTTCGATGTGGTGGGCTATGATGGCTATAATTATCCCTACGGCATTTCTATTCATAATTTTGAGCCGATCACCGGACGGATTCACCAACCACCGCCGGTCCACCAGATGTTTGAGACCAAGGCATTTGTAGTGTGTTCATTCTGCCCACGGATGTACGACTATCATCCCCAGGGTATTCCCGCGCCCTACAACCATTCTAATATTGACTCCGATGAAATGATTTACTACGTGGATGGCGATTTTATGAGCCGCAACAACGTTGAACAGGGCCACATTACGCTGCACCCCGGCGGCATTCCGCATGGTCCGGCCCCCGGCGCGATGGAACGCAGCATTGGCAAGACCTATACGGAAGAATTGGCGGTAATGATTGATACCTTCCGCCCGCTGGCCGTCACCGAGGCCGCAATGGGCATTGATGATGGCAAATATTACCAGTCGTGGCTTGATCCGGGAGTGTGACGGGTGGACGCTACCTTTTGTCATTCTGTCGGAATCCGTCCGCTTGTAAGAGTACAGTGCGAACTATTCTGGGCTAAAGAGCTGCTTTGCCAGTAATAATATCCAATACTCTACTATCTACCGGTTCTATGCCTAACCGTCCAACATCCATAAATGACCATTCCTCCGTACTCCGATTTCACCATCCATAACCTGCCGTTCGGCATTTTTTCTACCAACAACGATCCCCATCCCCGGCCGGGCATCGCCATTGGTGAATATGTACTTGATTTGCAGGCCGTGGATCGAATGAGTCTTTTCTCTACACTAGTGTTTGACAAGAAAAGCCTGCATCAGCCTACGCTCAACGACTTCATCAGTCAGGGCCGTCCAGTCTGGCGGGCCGTCCGAACCCGGGTACAAGAACTATTAACCACTGCGAACCGCGAACGAGAAGCACAAGTAGAAAAGTGCCTGGTGCCACAGTCCACGGCCACCATGCACCTGCCAGTGGCCATCGGCGACTACACCGATTTTTATTCCAGCGAGGAACACGCCACCAACGTCGGCAAAATGTTCCGCGACCCCGCCAATGCGTTGCTGCCCAATTGGAAGCACCTGCCCGTCGCCTACCACGGACGGGCCAGTTCGATCCGCGTGTCGGGCACCAGTTTTCACCGACCCAAAGGCCAGATTCGTCCGAACGACGCGGAGCCGCCCCTATTTTCGCCCACGCGCTCCCTGGATTTTGAACTGGAAATGGCGGCCATCATCGGGCAATCCAATCCGCTTGGCGAACCAGTGTCCACGGCGGAGGCAGAAGACCACATTTTTGGCTTCGTGCTGTTCAACGACTGGTCGGCCCGCGACATACAACGCTGGGAATACGTGCCCTTGGGGCCGTTTTTGGCCAAGAACTTTTTCTCTTCCATGTCGCCGTGGGTGGTTACGCTGGACGCGCTAGAGTCCTTTCGAGCGTCTGGCCCGCAACAGGACCCGGCGGTATTGCCCTATTTGCAATTCGAGGGTAACCATCACTTCAATGTCCATCTTGAAGTAGGCCTCACGCCGCCGGGTGGGGAAGAGGTCGTGATTGCCCGCTCCAATTTTAAACATCTCTATTGGAATGTCGTCCAGCAACTTGCCCACCATACTGTGAACGGCTGCAACCTGCAAGTTGGCGATGTGCTGGCCAGCGGTACCATTTCTGGCTCAGCCCCCGATTCGTTTGGCTCTATGCTCGAACTAACCTGGGGCGGCAAAAACCCGCTGACGCTGCCCGATGGCTCGGAACGCAAGTTTATTCAGGATGGCGACACAATTACAATGCGCGGCTTTGCCGAACAGGGGGAGATTCGGGTGGGTTTTGGGGAAGTGCGGAATAAGGTGCTGCCAACAAGGAGTATTTGAATAACTGAGTATTTGAGTATTTGATCGAATACGGGTGCATTTTAGACTGTCGCACCCGATCAAACATGGTATGTTTTTGAAACATACCATGTTTTAAAGCAAAACGACAATTTGAAATACACTCTTCAAGACTTCAAATCCTCGTATCCTCAAAAAATGATTGACGATTGCAGATTACCTGATTCAGATTGTTGATGTAAAAAATGATACCCGCACCACGTACGCTCTGGCAACCCACCGCCGCTTTGCAAAATGCCTCGCACCTCCGCCGCTACTTGGATTGGCTGCGCAGCGATCCACGCTATGGGCTGGATTTTGCCAACTATCATGCCGCTTGGCAATGGTCAGTGGAGGAAGTAGAGGTTTTCTGGCAATCAGTTTGGGATTATTTTGCCGTAAAAAGCCATGCGCCGTATGGAATGGTTTTGCAGGGCACCATGCCCCATGCGCGCTGGTTTGAAGGAGCCACCTTGAACTACGCCGAACACATTTTCCGCAACTACACCGACGAGCGACCTGCTATACTGTTTCAATCAGAAAATATTGATTTGCAGGAAATTAGTTGGCAAGAGTTGCAGTCACAGGTAGCAGCATTGGCCGCGTATTTGCGCGGACTGGGGGTTGGGATAGGGGACCGGGTGGTGGGTTTTCTGCCCAATATCCCGGAGGCAACGGTGGCCTGGCTGGCCACTATTTCGTTGGGTGCGGTGTGGTCGAGTGCGTCGCCCGATTTTGGAGCGGGCAGTGTGCTGGAACGTTTTGCCCAGATCGAACCAAAGGTGCTGATTGCCGTGAATGGTTACCATTACGGTGGCAAGGCTTTTGACAAGACGGCGGAGGTGCAACAACTACAACGCAGTTTGCCTACTTTGCTGGCTACGGTAGTCATCGCTTATTTGCCGGAGGCGGATATGATTTGGGAGAACGGTACGGCGTGGGCAACCGCCATTAGTGCCATAGGTACACCGCTTGGGTTCACCCCGGTGCCTTTCGGCCATCCGATCTGGGTACTGTACTCTTCGGGCACCACAGGTAGCCCCAAGGCCATCACCCACTCGCACGGCGGTATGCTGCTCGAACACCTCAAATACGTGCATTTCCACAACGATGTGCAGCCCGGTGAGCGGTTCTTCTGGTTTACCACCACTGGCTGGATGATGTGGAATTTTCTACAAGCCACGCTGCTGGCGGGCGCGACCATCGTACTCTACGACGGCAGTCCGGGCTACCCGGATATGCAAGTATTATGGCGATTAGCCGAACGGACTGGTTTGCAGCACTTTGGGGTGAGCGCGGCCTACGTGTTGGCCAGCCTGAAGGCGGGGGTTGTGCCCCGTGAGTTGAACCTCTCGGCTCTGCGTTCCATCGGTTCCACGGGTTCGCCGCTGCCACCGGAGGGTTTCGACTGGATTTATCAGCAGGTGAAGCCCAACGTGTGGCTGACCTCGATGAGCGGCGGTACCGATGTATGCACGGCCTTCGTGGGCGGCAGTCCGCTGCTGCCAGTCTATCAAGGCGAAATCCAATGTCGCACCCTCGGTTGCGCCATGCAGTCGTTCGATGAGGAGGGCCAACCCTTGCTAGATGAGGTCGGTGAAATGGTGATCACTCAGCCGATGCCCTGTATGCCCGTTTTTTTTTGGAACGACCCGGATTTTGCCAAATACAGGGCCAGTTATTTCGAGGAATATCCGGGCGTTTGGCGGCACGGCGATTGGCTGCGCATTACGCCGCGCGGTTCGCTGGTCATCCTGGGCCGCTCCGACGCGACGCTCAACCGGCAGGGCATCCGCATTGGCACCAGCGAAATCTATCGCTCGGTGGAGCAATTGCCAGAGATTCAGGATAGCCTGATCGTCAACCTGGAACGGGCGGATGGCGAATCGTTTATGCCGCTGTTCGTAGCTCTTAAACCGGGCTTTGAATTGACGGATGATTTGAAGAAAAAGATCAACACTCGGCTGCGCACGGATTATTCGCCACGCCACGTGCCAGATGCTATTTTTGTGGTGCCCGAAGTGC
>JAYUXG010000711.1:0-6314 GCA_043753125.1 Saprospirales bacterium
AATAAAAAACGCCTACGGTTTGCACCGCGGGCGTTTTACTTTTTAACCAACTCATTCTCGTTTCTTTATAGATGGAGACGTCGCCTGCAACGTCCCTACCACGTTATTCCGAACCGTCGGTACGGCCACGGGTCACGGCGTATGCGCCGACTTTCTTGCCAACGTCTAACCCAACCTCGCAGTCGAAACGGTAGTGAATACAGCCATAAACGCGCGATTCGGAAGCCTCTTTGGCCATTGCCTGTAGTTCGGAGGCGTTCCCTGGGAATAGGTAGGCCAAGACTTCTGCCCCGGCACCCGAAAAGCTGCTGTGTCCCGATGTGTAGGCCGGGAAGTTGGGGATACCCGTGCAGGTACTCACCGCCGCGTCCATTTCCGTGGGGCGGGGTACCAAATAGTAATACTTGATATCCCAGCAGCTGATGCCCGCGTCTTCCATCGAGGTGTTCAGCAGGGCCATGGCCCGGGCCGACCGCACTTCGTTGTACTGGGCCTGATAAACGAGGTCGGCGGCCTTGCGGTTCCAGTGGCCGGGGGGCGTGTAGCTGCCCACTCCGTCGGCCCAGTAGGCGGCGATGCGGAATTGCTCGCGGCTGCGGCTTTTGGCCATATCGCGCAGTTCATTCAGGTCTTTCTCAAACTCGGCACTACCAACGGCCGGTGGCGCAGCGGGGCGGAGGGCAATCTTGGCGGCCTCATCGAAATTCCAGGTTTTCACCCGGCCAAAGAACGGCAGCATGGGCGGGCGCACGGGGAGTTCCCGGCTGGTCCACAGATGGGTGAGTCCGCGGCTGGTCGCATCGGTTTTCAGATCGGCATAGGCCGCTTGGTTATTGGCCTGGCCCATTTTGTCGGTCTTGGCGTAGGCAATGACGCGCCGGGCCACGGCGGCACCCAGCGAATCACCGGCATCTATATCGCTTTGCACATTGGCCCCGGCCCAAAGGCGACTGTTTTTGTGTTCTGTGGACTGCGCATCCAGCAACGGCTTTTCGCCGGGAAACAGGAATTTCAGTACTTCCCTTGAAGCAGCGGCTATTACTGCGTCTTCCGAAGGATAGGCAGGCAGGTCGTTGGTAGGAATCAGCGATTGGATGGAACCGTCGTTTTTGTAGGGTGCCAGCCGATTGTACTGAAACTTGTACTGCCAAGTGGCCACCAGTGCGTCGTATTGGGCCACGGCCAACAGCGCGAAGGCCCGCGAGGCGTAGGGCGGATTGGCGAACGGAAAACGCGGGTAGGCCAGTGGATCCATGGCATTTGGTACGGGGTAAGTACCATCTTCGTTGTAGTTCGGCGGCACATTGTATTGGGCGGCGAGTTCGCGGGCGATGGATTGCCACCGCAACACGCCATTGGCTCCCCATTGGCGGGCCAGCTCTTGTTGTTCACTCGTGGCGGCACCCATTTTGGCCTTTAGGTCGGCCAGTTCAGCTTGATAAGCTGGAGAGATGGTTGCGGTGGGCGTGGGTACGGCGATCTCACTGCCATTGGCCAGCACGTAGGTTTTCCAGGTGCCAGCGTTGGCATCCAGGCTGGTCTCATCGTAAGGTTCGAAGACCGGGTTTTCCGGGGTTTTATCGCAGTGGCTGAAAATGATCAGCAAAACCAGACCAAAAGCCAGCCGGAAAGTCAAGTGTATATTTTTCATGGAAAATTAAATGTTTGAGTGGTAGCCCCCTTCTACTCCCCCCGTAAAGAGGGAGGGTACATCGAGCTAAATGTAAAATTGTGCTTTTGTAAATTGCTTTTTTGCCAGTTGCTCTTTGCTTACTTCGGCGGTTCTTCCGAGCCTTTTTTGACTACGTTGAAAAAGTAGGTAACGCCGCCAGCGTAGGTAGTGCTTTGGCCAACATTGCGACCGCTCAACACTTGGCTATAACTTACTTGCAGGGCCAATTGCTTGGTTACGAAGTACTTGCCAAACCAACCAGCGGCCGTCCACTCCATTTTATTGGTTGGGAATGGCGCACTGTTGTAACGGATGTCGTCGCCAGTCAGCCCGGTGCTTTTTTCGACCCAAAGCTCGGTCTGAAAGCGGGAGCGGATAAAGCCCAGCCGCGCCGATGCATCGAACACGTTGGGTACTGGTACCGTGCTGCCGTAGTAAAGTTTGTTCTCAAACTGATAGGCATCGGCGTCAATGTCGGCGTTGGCGCGCCAAGTGTGGCCACCCTGGGCGGTCACGTACAGTCCGAAGTTGGCGGTGTAGTTCAGGATGGCCCGCAACGAGGCGGTCCTGGATTGAAGACCGATGCTGAATGGCTGAAAATCAGGCACGTAGTTGGTGATCGGGGTGGATACGCCACCCGTGGCCAGCACCTTGAATTGACCGCCCAAGGCGGATTTTTCCAAGGCTTGGTACTTCAGGAAAAGGGATACATCCTGGATGCCGCTTTCCCCTTGCAGGTAGCTGTCGCTGCTGGTCTGGACGTAGGGTAGGCCAAGCAGCACATTGAGGCGGTCGGTGATGCCGTAAGCACCCATCAGGAGTACATTTTCGTTGGTGACGGTGCCGAGGTTGGAGTTGGAGCGTTTTTTTGTGCCTTCCCAGTATTGGTCCCAGCTGCTGTGGGTGTACTGGCCCAAGATGCATAGTTGGTGCTTGGACATTATTAAGGCATCGTTGGGGGTTTGTGTTCTGGCCGATAGCCACATCCCCGTACAGAGGCTTAGCAGTAAGTAAATTTTGCGCATACGCACGTTGCAGAGAGTTGAAAAGATTATCAAAAAATGGGTGCTGCAAACGTCGCTCTTTTGGCAGCGGGAGGGGAGATTGTGGGCTTAGAATTGGCTTAGAAATGATTCTGCCCCCAGCAACTTTTGTTCTTCTATCCTCTTTAGGAACAGGTAACCTCATTTCTTTTTGCTAATTGCTGTTTCCTCCTTGCTCATGTTCTATAAACCGACCATTTTTGCTCGCTTTTCTTCCGTCGTGGCTGCCGAAAGCACCCGCCACGGCGGCGTTAGCCTGGGCCCTTATCAATCGTTGAATTTGGGGAAAAGCACAGACGATGACCCCGCGCACGTGCTCGAAAACCGCCGCCGGTTTTGTGCGGCTCTGGGCTTCCAGCCGGAACAGCTGGCTGTGTCGCGTCAGATACATGGTGACCATATTTTGCGGGTCGATGGCCCAGGCCAGTTCGAGGGTTTCGATGCTTTGGTCACCGATCAGCCCGGTATCCTGCTGGCCGTTTCGGTGGCCGATTGCACCCCGATCCTGATTTTTGACCAAAAGCACCGGGTCGTGGCCGCCATCCACGCGGGTTGGCGCGGTACGGTAGCGGGCCTGGTCGGCAAGACGCTGCAACGAATGGCCGCAGAATTTAGCAGTGTTGGCACGGATTGTTGGGCCTACGTGGGAACCTGTATCGATGAATGCTTGTTTACGGTCGGGGAAGAAGTGGCCGCCGTCTTTGGAGACGATTTCAAGCGGTTTGATGCCGAAAAAAGGCAGTTTGTGGTGGACTTGAAAAAGGCCAACCTGCATCAACTCTTGGCGTTTGGCCTTCCCGCCGATCAAACCGAGGTAAGCCATTTCTCCACGGTGCTACATAATGACCGTTATTTCTCGCATCGCCACGCAGGCGGCGTGACGGGGCGGATGCTGGCAGTGATTGGAAATAGGAACTATGAAGTATGAAATTATCAACGTGGACATCTCATACCTCATACCTCATACTTGTTCCCTAAGTACTTACCTTTGCCGACTTTTCATAGCCAACGATTGACCAATAACTAATAATCAGTGCCTACTCATGGCTAAAGAGAAGAAAAAACAAAAAATAGAGATCGTGAACCGCAAGGCTGGTTACGAGTATGCCTTCTTGCAGGAGTATGACGCGGGCATCATGCTCACTGGGTCGGAGATCAAGAGCATCCGGGCGGGCAATGCCAACATGACCGATGCCTACTGCCTGTTCGAGCATGGCGAACTGTGGGTGCGCAACCTCTACATCGCGGAATATGAATATGGTACGGGCAGCGACCATTTGCCCCGGCGCAACCGCAAACTACTGCTCCGCAAGCCAGAACTGCGCAAACTGGAGCGTGGCACCAAGGAAAAGGGTTCCACGATCATTCCCTACAAGATATATATCAGTGAGCGGGGGTTTGCCAAAATCGTGATCGAACTGGCGCGCGGGAAGAAGGAGTTCGATAAGCGGGAGACGATCAAGGGGCGAGAGGAAAAGCGGACGATGGATCGGTTGCACAATGTATATAAGGTGCGGTAGGGGCATGGATATTGTCGCTGTCCACCATTTGCCGAGCAGGGTGATCCATATTCAGGAGGTGGAATACCTGTTTTTTAGTGGCACCAATTATTTGGGCATAGGCTGTCACGAGCAATTCAGATCAACTCTTATCCAGGAGATGGCCAAGTACGGCACTATCTATTCTTCCTCTCGAAACAGTAATTTACAGTTGTCCATTTACAAAGAGACGGAAGCATTTTTTGCCAACAAATACGGCTTCGAGGATGCCATCATCACTACTTCGGGGCTGCTGGCCGGACAGATGGCCCTGAGTGCATTAAAAAACCAGAAAATAGTGTACGCACCCTCGGTACACCCGGCCATACGTAGTCAGGATAAACAGACTTTGCACAAAAAATTTGATTGCAGTTACCAGGAGTTTGCCAAAGGGATTACGGATGTGGTCGAGGATGTTGATTTTCCAGTCGTCATTGCTACCAATACAATTGATAACATCAGGTGTGAAAACTATGACTTTAATTGGATCAAGCACCTGCCCAACAGCCAAGAAATAACCTTGCTATTTGATTATTCGCATGGCATCGGCCTTTTGGACTTGGACGAAAATATTTTATCCGCCAAAAAACATAAAGAAGTACTAGTTATTGCCTCTTTGGCTAAGGCAATGGGATTACCCGGAGGGTTGATCTTAGCCGGTAGAAAAATCATTACCAGAATTAGGAACAATCCGATGTTTGTGGGCGCATCTCCAATGATTCCCGCTTATTTGAGTGCTTTTTTAAGCAGCCATCAATTGTATGAAGATTGTTTGCATCAATTGCAGGAAAACATAAAGTATTTTAATTACTTGAATAAATATCCCTTTCAAAGCATTTCAAATTTCCCGGTTTATTATACATCTGACAATATGTATAAGCAGTTATTTGAAAAAAACATTTTCGTGTCCAATTTTTCCTACCCTAATCCTTTAGATAAGCCCTTGAGTCGGATAGTGTTGAATGCCGCACATACCGAGCGGGATATTGAAAAATTGACACAAGAATTGAATCGGATCAATCATTAAAACCTCATGCCCACATCCATTGCCAAGTTCCTTTCCTACGTCGGCCACCCCCTACTAGTGCTGACCTATATGCTCCTTATCCTCCTGGCCGTCAATCCCTACGCCTTCGGGGTACGGGCCATGCACGACAAAGATGCGGTGCTGCTACTGATCGCCGTATTCAGCACCACCTTTTTGCTGCCCGGCTTTGGCGTGGCCCTCCTGAAGCCGCTCGGTTTCATCCAAAGCCTGCAAATGCCCGACAAAATGGAACGCACCGGTCCCTACATCATCACCGGCATCTTCTATTTGTGGCTGTTCAAAAACCTGTTTTCAGGCGGTGGGCACTACCCAGACTTGTTCTCCAAATGCGTATTGGGCGCGACCATTGGCCTGTTTCTGGCCTTTTTGATCAACATCTTCACCAAGATCAGTGCCCATACGACCGGCATGGGCGGTTTCATAGCCATGCTGTTGCTCACCGCATTCACCTGGGAGAGCAGTATGCTGCGCCTTTATTTGCCGGGAGGCAGCTTGTTGCTCAGTCTGCTGGTGGTCGTGGCCATTGGAGTCGTTTTCGCCGGGGCCGTGGGCACGGCTCGGTTGACCTTGGGCGCGCACACCCCCGCCGACCTGTACCGGGGCTATGGCGTCGGATTTGTGGCCGTGTTGCTGGCCAATTTTATGGTGTGACCGTACCGTACCGGCGGGTTCAGCCGCCGAACCACGCAATGTCGGCGGCTAAACCAGGGACAATACAGTCCGGGGGAGTGCCGACCGTACCGTACCGGCGGGTTCAGCCGCCGAACCACGCAATGTCGGCGGCTAAACCAGGGACAATACAGTCCGGGGGAGTGCCGACCATACCGTACCGGTGGGTTCAGCCGCCGAACCACGCAATGGCGGCGGCTAAACCCGCCGGTACCCGAGGGCCCGCAACATCGCTGCTGCCTTCACCAAGCACTCTTCGTATTCTTGTTCCGGCACGGAGTCGTACACAATGGCACCGCCCACCTGCACCGAGGCGTAGCGCGTAGTGGCATTGTATAAAATGC
>JAYUXG010000712.1:0-2547 GCA_043753125.1 Saprospirales bacterium
TTTGGTATGGCACTCCCTGACATCACATTTTTATGATGGTCCTATACTGGGGCCGCTGTCCTGAAATCAGCACTTTTATCACGTATTTTCCACTGACCAGGCCAGATACATCGATGCTGTTGCCGGTGCCGGGACGCAGTACCGATCTGCCTAGCCAATCGTACACTTCCACGTCGAGGATACTCTCCGTGGATTTATTTTCCAGATGCAAATATTGCCGAACGGGGTTGGGATAAATATGTATTTGGTCAGTCATTACCTCTGGCCCTTCCCAAACGCTGGACGTAGCGCAGCCCAACGTATCCATACACCCGTCGGCACCCACCTTGACCAGCCAGGCGTACAGCCCATTGATGCCCGGCGCAGGCTGGGCGGCATGACCGAAGGCCACGATGCTGCCACTAGACAGTACGCCCACCCCGCTGTACTCGTTGAGGTCGTAGCCATAGTGGTCGAACTGTGCCGTGTCTAAACGGCTCCACAGGCTGTCGCCATGGTCCGAGATCTTGTAGAGCGAACCGCCCTGGTAAGGCTCATTGCCGTCTGTGGCGGCGGTACTCCAGGTACCCAGGGCGATATAGTCATTGCCGCCCGCTGGTTTCAGATCGATGGCGTAGTTGGTGGCCGGGTAGGCCACCGGGCTGACATAACGTTGCCATTCCAGGAGGAAAGTACTGTCACGCTTGACTATTTTGGTTTTCACGGCCCAAGTATCGGGAGAGTCGCCGAATAACTCTCCCGTATAATATATCCATCCGCCGTCTGCCGTGGGTTGGAGGCCAACTACGCCGCCTTCTTCGTTGAAAGTAGGGGTCTGCCAGGCCCATAGCAAGGTACCCAGACTATCTATGGCCCAAATACGTGATTTTGAACCCACCGCCGGGTATTGTTTGAAAGGATTCGAGCCGATGACGAATGTATTTTCATCTATTTGAATAGCACACCCCAAGTTGTGTTCTAGCCCCGGCGTTTCATAGGATTTTTCCCAAAGTTTGTTGCCAAGTTTATCTACTTTTAGAACAAAGGCATCTTGATAGTAGTCCAATTTGTCTTTCGAGCCAAATATCAAAAATCCGTTGTCCACTTCAATGATTTTGCGATACCACTCGGCCTGTGCAGTGTTGTCTAAATATTCCCGGTAATTGATCAAATTACCACTTCTATCAAACTGCATCAGAAAACTCGCGTTACGACTGTACAGCGAG
This sequence comes from Saprospirales bacterium, assembly GCA_043753125.1. Classification (GTDB taxonomy): domain Bacteria; phylum Bacteroidota; class Bacteroidia; order Chitinophagales; family Saprospiraceae; genus M3007. The sequence goes on from JAYUXG010000712.1 coordinate 1,206, forward strand.
CCAACCAGGATATAGCCGGAATTATCTTTCAGTTTCTTTATATCGGCATTCTTTACATCCGCGAAATGCCCCCCGGCAGTATCATAAACCACATTGGAGGCCAAAACATGGCCGAAGGTATCCAATTTAGCAAAGACCAATCCCCACTGGTGTTGCGGAGGGGGAGAGAAAGAAAGTCCATAGGCCACAATAGTGTCGTGATCAACCAGCATATTTACGACCCCGGTACTGATACCACCAAAATCAAAGTACTTGTTGAATCCCACCTGCCCAAAGCAGCCACCTGCGCAACAGCAGAAAACCAGGACCAGATGTTTCATGGGCATTAATTGAAAATTACCTTTCCAGTAGATATATAAGAGCCGGTAGTGACGAAGCGGTAGAAATAAAGCCCCGGCTGGCTATTGCGCCACTGGGCCTGGCCGGAAGATTAAATCTCATTCATCCAATGTCAACCCAAACCGTTTCATCAGCTCCTCCACCAAAGGATTGTTTTCCTGCATTTTGGCCAGCGTCTCCTGCTTGCTGAGGGGCCGGGCCGGGCGGCCCGACACCTCTTCCCGGGGTTTGGTTTCATCTAGGTCGACCCTGATTTGTATTTGTGGATCGTGCAGACGTTGGCGCAGCGTATGCAGCAGACGAGCGTTCTCGCCGTGGATGTGGTTGCGTTCAAGTCCGGTTTTTACCTTGACAATCAGTGCTTTATCTTCTATGCGCAACTCTGCGCCCATCAGGGCCAAGCGCACCAGATTCGATTCCAGCGATTTAGCAAAGGTTTGCCATTCCGCGCGGACATTTTCGAGGGTGAAGCGGCTTTCCAGCGCAGCGTTTTTAGCCTCTTCCACCTCTACCGCCTGGTCGTAGGAGTCAAGGTTGAGCGAAAGGGTTTCCGCCCGTTTTAATCCTTGCCGTAGCCCGCTGGCCAGATCGGTCATTTCCTGACGCGACAACGGCTGGGCGTTGCTGGGGGGCATCAGGGGCGTTTCCGGCTCATTTACCCCCATCATTATGGCTTGCTTGGCCACCGGGCGGGGTGGGGACGCGTCGGGGCGGGTGGCATTGCCGTTGGGCAGCGGAGCAGCGGGGTCAGGATTTTTTTTTTCCGCCGTGCCATTTTGCGCGGCCTGCACCGCCCGCTGGATGTAGCACATTTTCAGCAAGGCCATTTCCACATGGAGCCGCTTGTGGCGGGCCATTTTGAAATGAATATCGCAGTCGTTGCAGAGGTTCAGGGCGGTCAACAGAAAAGAGGCCGGGGCCAGGGTGGCCTGGCGGCGATAGCGGTCGCGCAGGCTTTCGCCCACTTCCAGCAGCGACAGGGTAGTGGCATCCTTGCAGACCA
>JAYUXG010000713.1:0-33851 GCA_043753125.1 Saprospirales bacterium
ACCCCGAAAATCGGGGTGGCCCTGCCTGTTTTCTAAATCTTTCCCATCACGGACTTTAGGTGAAGGAGAGTGTTCAACACTAGTCTGGTTCAAAGCCCAAAATAATATTGAACCTGGCAAAGTTGGACAATTTGCGGCTACCAAAAAACTCCGGTTTGTCGAAACCAAAGCCATAGTCAAAGCCCAGCGTTCCGAACATCGGCAGGAAGACCCGTAGGCCCAGACCGGCGGAACGCTTGACATCGAACGGGTTGAAATCCTGGATTTTTTGCCAGGCGTTGCCGCCTTGCGCGAATGCCGTGACGAAGATAGTGCTGGAAGGATTAAGCGAAATGGGGTAGCGCAGCTCCACCGTGTATTTGTTGAAAACCCCGGCTCCGCCCGGATACCGACTCATAATGTCCTGCTGGGCATAGCCGCGCAGACTGATGATGTCGCGCCCATTCAGGCCAAAGCTTTGGTTGTTCAAACCGTCGCCACCCAGATCGAAACGCTCGAAGGGCGTGAGGGCCGTCTTGTCGGACCAGCGGCCCAGCAGACCGATCTTGGCCTGGGTCTTCAACACCAGTTTGCCGACCAATGTGGTGTACCATTCTGCATCAAAACGCCACTTGATGTATTCAATATAGCGGTAAAGGTCCTGTACGTTGTCCGATTGGTAGAAACTGGCACTTTTAAAGAAGGAATACGGCGGGGTCATCTGCATTTTCAACGACAGCAGCGAACCTGATTTGGGGAAAATCGGGTCGTTGATGCTGTTGCGGGCCAACGTCAGGCCCAGATTATAGTTGTGAAACACGCCATCGCGGACAAAGCGGTTTTGGTCATCCTGAAAACTGGGGTAATTGTCCAGATTAAGGGTCTGGAAGTCCAAATCGGCGCGGAACACAAAGTTGTCGTCGGGAAATTTCAGGCGCGTCCCAAAGCCAACTGAGCCTTGGATGATCCTCAACTGCTGGTAATTTTCCGAGCCGTAGAAGCCGTTCGCGAAGCGGTTATAAAAACCCGCCAGGGTGAGCGAGTTGGGCTTTTTGCCCCCTAGCCAGGGTTCGGTGAACGAGGCATTATACGACTGGTAACGGTCGCCGGAGGTCTGGCCCCGAATACTGAACCGCTGGCCGTCGCCTTGGGGCAGCGGATTCCAGCTTTCCCGATGCGCGATGTTGCGCACGGAGAAGTTGTTAAAGGTAACCCCCAACGTACCGATCACCCCACCCCGACTGAACGAAGTCGCCGGCTGGTAGCCCGCCGACAGCTCCAACTGGTCGGAGGGTTTTTCTTCCACGGTGTATTCGATATCCACCGTGCCGCGTTCGGGGTTTACCGGTGTATTGATGCCCAGATTTTCCTGGTTGAAATAGCCCAGGTTGATGATCTCTCGTTGGGAACGAATAATGTCGGCTCGGCTGAACTTGTCGCCCGGCCGGGTGAAGAGTTCGCGGCGCACGACGTGTTCGTGGGTGCGGTCGTTGCCCCGGATGACCACGCGGTCAATGGTGGCCTGCGGGCCTTCGTAAATGCGCAATTCGAGGTCGATGGAGTCGCCGTCAATGGCGGTCTCGACTGGGTCTACGCGAAAGAACAGGTAGCCGTTGTCGAGGTAGAGCGAGGAGATGTCGCGGCCATCCTGGCTAAATGACAGGCGGGTGTCGAGCACTTCCTGGTTGTACACATCGCCTTTCTTAATGCCCAGTACTTGATCCAGGAACTTGGTCTCGTAGATAGTGTTGCCTTTCCAGGCCAAGTGGCGGAAGTAGTAGCGGCGGCCTTCATTGAGGTAAATATCGACGATCAACTGGCCTTTTTCGTTTCGCGAAATACTATCGCGCACGATGCGGGCATCGCGGTAGCCAATGGTATTATAGTAGGCCTCGATCTTGCGCTTATCGTCTTCGTAGGTCTTTCGAACGAGCTTCGATTTCTTGAACAGCCGCTTTTTTTCGTGCGTGTCCTTCATCTTTTTGCGCAATATTTTTGCTTTCACCTGCGTGTTGCCATAGAAATTGATTGCCTGGATATTGACCTTTTTGCGTTGGTCGATTACAAATTCGAGGCGCACTGCATTCAGCGTCTTTTCGTCGGGGTAGGTCTTGATTTGCACTCGGGCATTGAGATAGCCTTTTTCGACGTAGTGGTTTTCCAAGGCATACACTAAGGAAGCCCGCACGTTGTCGGTCAGGATCGCACCCTTCTGGATGAATTTGTTGACAATGGCATTGAGGTCGTCGTGCTGGTTTTTCTTCACCCCAACGAAGGAGTGACGGGTATAACGCGGCAGTTCCTGGACGGCTATTTCCAAAAACACCACTTCGCCGACCTTGCGCTCTTGGTTGATTTGCACGTCGGTGAATAGGTGAAGCCCCCACAGGGACTGCACGGCCTTGGCAAACTGGCTGCCTGGAATGCGGATCTTTTCGCCAACCCGGAATCCGGCAATAGAAATGAGTGCGCCAGGGTCGGCAAACTGTGCGCCGCTGACCCGGACACCGCCAATTTCGTACTCTTTGGGCGTATCGTAGGCGACGGTGGGCAAGATCGTCGTATCGGGGGTTTGGCCAAAGACGGCCAAGGGGCCAACCAAAAACAGCAACAGGCCGAGGATATGTACTTTCATTTTTGTGTTAATTGAATATTAAACACTTGCAAATCAATTATTTACCGACTTACGCCAAAGAAGACTATTGTCCCGCTGGTCGTATTGCTCGAAATTATTTTTTTTCAAAACCTGAATCGAAGCCGGATTATCTACGTTGGTTTCAGCAGTTATGACCTGCACTTCGGGCCGACCGGTCGCCCATTCCAAAGTAGTCCCTATTGCCTCCGTCATGTAGCCTCGACCCTGAAAGGCGGCTTCGGTACCATAGCCGATTTCTACACTTCCTGCCGCACCCACCGGTCCTTTAAACATAAAGCTGCCCACAACACCTCCGTCTTTTTTATCCAATATCAACCAAATGGTCTGAAACAAATAGTCCGGGCCAGCTTCTTTCAATTTTGGCAGAAGAAAATTATCCATTGCATCGCTGAGCCTCGGCGGTATGGAATAAGTGGCAGCCGGATTTTCGTTTGCCGAGAATGTACCCGCACGATATTGCAGGGCTTGTTCGTAGGTCAGTGGTTGAATCAGCAACCGAACACTGGCCAGGGGAAAAGCCGCGCTCATTTCTCGCTGGCGGCGGATGCCTGTTCTCGCAGCAGTTGTTGCAGATTGTCGCAGCTTCCGAACATCTGTCCGACAGACAGGTAGGTGGTCCGCAGTTTTTCCAGCACCCATTTTTCGGTGAGCTGGGTCTTGCGCTGTTCCAGCGCGGCGGTCTGTATCTTGCCGTAGTCCTGGCGCAGGTCTGCTTTGTGCGGTTTGCTGCGGCTCTGGAGCAGTACAATGCGGTACAGTTTATTGCCGTCCTCGGTCTTGAACTCAAAGGGCTTGGTCACGTCGCCGGGCTGGAGGCCATCAATGGAAAAGAAGATATCGGTGTCCAGATCGGCAACTTCAAAGAAGGTGTTGCCAGAACGCGGGTTGGCTACCCGGCCGTCGTTGTTGAAGCTTTGCTGGTTTTTATCGCCGTATTTTTTCACCGCCGCCGTAAAGGTGACGCCCCGATCTATAATCTGTTGGCGTACCGTGTCCAGTTTAGTTTTGGCAATGTCCAGATCGGCTTGGGTTATTTCGGGCTTGATGAGGATGTGGCGACAGTGGATGAGGTTGCCGCGACGTTCCAGCAGTTGGATGATGTGGTAGCCAAATTCGGTTTCGACCAGCGGACTGACCTGGTTTTTTTCCAGTTTGTAGGCCATCGCCTCGAATGCGGGAACGAAGGTGCCGCGTTTCTGCCAACCAAGATCGCCGCCGCTGGCCCCGCTGCCGGGGTCGGCACTGTATTTTTTGGCCAGCGTAGCGAAGTCTTCGCCGTCTTCCACGATACGCTTGCGCAAATCCTCGGCCACCGTCCTGGCCCGCTCCCGTTCCACCGCGTTCACTACTGGTCGCACTACGATCTCTCGTATTTCGACTTCGGCGTTGAAATACGGCAGCGAGTCTGCCGGGATATTTCCAAAAAATGTCTGCACTTCGGCGGGCGTGATGGTTGCTTTGCCCGTCACGTCGGCCTGCATTCGCTCGGCCAGCAACTGGTTGCGCATATCGCCGCGCATTTGGTCTTTGATGTCGTTTACGCTTTGGCTGTAATATTCTTCCAAGGCTTTTTCGTCTTGGTTGAAGTAGAGCATCAGGCGGTCTACACGGGCAGCCAATTGGGTTTCCACTTCCTCGTCTTTCACGTCAATGGAGTCAAGCTTGGCTTGGTTGACGAGCATTTTTTGGACGACCAGGTTTTGCAACACGACGCAACGGTAGTCATCGGGCAGGTCGGCCTGTTGTTGTTTGGCATACGCAAACTGTTCCTGCACCTCGCTCAACAAAATGATCTCGCCCCCCACGGTAGCAACTACCCGGTCAATGACGGCGCGGTCACTCTGGGCGGAAAGCAGGACGCTCAGGAGTAAACAGGGAATGGTAACTAGTATATTTTTCATGGCTAGGTTGTAGTAAGTTGAGGAGGGTTTGTAAAGGTTGATAAGGGTTTATTCTGTAGAGGACACTGCAATTCATCAACCTCATTAAACTCTTATCAACATTTTCTCATTGGTTGATCTTAATGTTTTCCCGCCGCAATTCCTTTTCGTACAGGGTTTCTTTCCAGTGATCGAGCAGTTCCTGTTTGCGTCGGTGCAAGATAATTTTGGAGGCTTGCTCCCGGACGTAATCGAAAGGAGCGGTTGTTTTTCCCTGTAGGGCTTCCATGACCCGGTAGTAGTAGCGGTAATCGCCATCGCTAAGCGTCCCTTCACGGCGCGAGCTGACGTTTTCGGAGGTTAACGTGCCTTTAGGCAAAAGCGCGGCTATGTCCTCGAGTTTATACCATTTTTCGCGGTTGAGCATGGTCATTGCTGCCCATTGTCTGGCGTAAGCCGCCAGTTTCGGCTCGTCAGCGGGGTTGCGGCTGTACCATAGCTTATTTACCTCCATTTGCGGGGCCTTGGGAGGCAGTTTCAGCAACAGGCATTTCAAAATGGTACTTTCCAACTGAAACTGGTCCTTGTTTTCTTCATAAAAGCGGCGCACCTCGGCTTCAGAGACGGTGCTATCGAGTTTTTCGGCGACGATCTGCTCTTCAAAATTAAACCGCACCAGACTGGCCCGGTAGTCGCGTACCAACTCGTCAATATTCAGGTCTTTGGGGATATTGCGTTCGGCCTCGTACATCAACAGTTGGTCGCGCACCCAGCGTTGCACAAAGGCAGTAACTAACAACGTACTATCGGTCGGGTTAGTTCCCTCCGGTACTACTACCTCGGGTAGCTCAGAGGCGTACAAGTTCTTATTGTACACCTGCGCCAATAATGGGTCATCGGCTTCTACAGTCGGCTGGAAACCGCATTGCCAAGACAACAAGGATAAGATAGGAAACAGGAGGGCAATGACGCGCATAATGCAAGTTGACAAACGGTTGGTTGGGGCGATTGACCAAATATTAGGATGATAAAAGCGGTCAAATTTCCATAGGGTTCCGCCAAAGGCGCGCAAAGGTAATTTAGAAAGCGCATAAAAACGCAGGTGACAGCAAAGAGCCAGTTTAAACGCTGTTTCTTGGTCGTATTTGTATGGTCAATGGCTTTGTTGATGCTAAAATGACAAAGGAATGAAAGCGGCAGCGGCCTAAGATTTTTGTTTATGTAAGCTACATTGTGGCTTCAAATAACGATTGATGGAACTGCAAATCATCCAGACCAAGATTTTAAAACTGCGCAGCCAACTGGTCATGCTGGATTTTGACTTGGCAGAATTGTACGCGGTAGAGACCAAGTGTATGAAAGAAGCGTTTCACCGCAACATGAAGCGTTTCCCAGAGGATTTCATGTTCGAACTTACACGGGAAGAGCTTAAAAATTTGAGGCCGCAAATTGCGTCCTCAAGATGGTGCGGCAATCGTTACCCTCCTTTTGCCTTTACCGAGCACGGCGTGGCCATGCTCAATGGCATCCTCAACAGCCAAAAGGTCAATGAGGTTATTTCTTCAAAAAAGCCGCCGCCCGTGCCTGCGCGTTTTCCCGCACGTTTAAATAGTAAAGGTTAAGATCAATAATGTGGTAGTTTTTGGGAACGACCAACCCAATACCCAGCACCTTGGGTTTGGTTGCCAATAAATAGCCGCGCCACACTTCAGCATCGGTGAGGCCGGGCCGAAGCTTGGAAAAAGGTCGCAGTATCCCACCACGATTGGCTGATTTAGGTGCATATTGGCCTTCCGTAATCTTCCAGGTGAGCGGGTTGACACACACCGAGTTCGGCTCGTCGGCCTTGCGGCGGCCGTATTTTTTTTTCCAGGTACGCCAAGAGCAGTAACAACCGGTCTGTTCAGGCGATTCGCAGGGAGGAATGGTCTTAAAAAAGTCACGCTCCACTCGCCAGCCGACGATATAAGCCGCTACTAATTTTTGTTGCAACGGCTTGTTTTCCACCACTTTGCGCAGCAGCGTCTTGGCGTGTACGGCTCCCTGGCTATGGCTGGCGATGATGAACGGACGGCCCTTATTCCAGTATTTCAGGTAATAATCAAACGCCGCCTGTACATCCGCGTAGGCAGTATCCAATGCCCGTTGGTTGGAGACTTCGTCGTCGCTATGAAACGCATCGACATGGGCCTGGCGGTAGCGCGGGGCAAATACGCGGCCCGCCCCGTTGAAAATCGAGGCTTGAAACAGGATGGTGCTACTGTCGGCACTTGCGTTCAATTTGACGTCGTCCACAGCGGCGTTCCAATTGTTCTCGCCGCGTCGCGAGCCCAAATAAATGGTGGGATGGATGAAAAAGACGTCCACGTCGGCGGTTGCCTGTTCGTCGCGCAGCCCCTGTGGAGTGCGGTCAGCGGGGTCTTTTTTGTCGGGATGACTGGCCCAGTTTTGCAGCTGGGCGTAGTTGGTGGGTGGAGGGGTCTTTTTCGGGTCGAAGGCTTGGGCAGGATTTACGGAGCGGCAACCCAGCGCAAGTGCTGTGATCAGTAGCAGGGGGACGAAGTATTTCATAGCTAGTGCGAAGGGACAATATTAAAAAGTAAAGAAGCCACAAAGCAACGGACGACTGGAAGATATGTTCGCCTTTGCAAGTTGCTGCTTGCTTATTACCTCTACGTATTCAGTCCCCCGCACACCGAAATGACTTGGCCGGTAATATAGGCTCCCATGTCAGAAGCCAGAAACACGCAGGTATTAGCAACGTCATCGCCAGAGCCGAGGCGTTTGAGCGGAATACCGGCCAAATAGCTGTCCCGCGTCTTTTCGTCCAGCGCAGCGGTCATTTCGGTAGCGATGAAGCCGGGAGCCACGGCATTGCAGCGGATGCCGCGTGAGCCATACTCTTTGGCGATGGACTTGGAGAAGCCGATAATGCCGGCCTTGGAGGCAGCGTAGTTGGCCTGGCCTTGCTGCCCAAACACACCTACCACGGAACTCATATTGATGATGCTGCCACCCGTACGAATCATTGGTTTCAGGCAGTGCTTAGTGAGGTTGAAGACCGATTTCAGGTTGGTCTGGATTACTTCGTCCCACTGTTGCTCGCTCATGCGCAGCATCAACGTGTCGCGGGTGATACCGGCATTGTTGATCACAATGTCCAGTTTGCCAAAGTCTTTGACTACTTGCGTGACCAATGTCTCGGCCTGCGCGTAGTTGCCCGCGTCGCTTTGGTAAGCGCGAGCGGCGTCGCCTAATTCAGCAGCTAACGTCTCCGCCCGGGTAGCCGACCCGGCGGATACATAGGTGAAGGCAACCCTGGCACCATGTTCCACAAATTTGCGCACCAGTGCTTCGCCAATGCCGCGCGAACCGCCGGTGATGAGGGCTATTTTTCCGTCCAGAAGGGCCATGTGTTTGGTCGATTAGTTTATTGGTTAGGAACAAGTGAACAATAAATTAGCACAATATTGCTTATCTAAGTTGTCATTCCGACGCTACGAGGAATTTGCTCAAATAATTGATTATCAACTACAGCGGGGTAGATTCCTTCTGCCGTCGGAATGACATTTGGGGTGGTGAAAGTTTACAAGTTATTCTTTACACGTTCCTAAACCCATACAGAAGAGGGCAAAATTGATAAAAAACCGGGAATGCAACACCCCGGACTTCTTATCGAGAGAAAGTCGCCCCTACGAGACTTGCTTTTGGGGGACAAGCCTCACAAAAATTAGGGGGCATCCTGGCCTTCACCAGAACACCCCGCTCGTCCTTCGTTTTATTTTCCCCTGAGAATTTCTATCCGGCATTCGTCTGCCGATCCCGGAACAACAGCGCGAAGCCCAATAGCACCGCCACCGCAATACCCGCTGGCACCAGCCAGATTGGTTGCCAGGCGTGGCCGTCCAAAGTTTTGTACATCCCGACCACATAGCCAGAGATGTAGGAACCAATCAGCATGCCCACGCCATAAGTGGCCAGGGTAATGAGGCCTTGGGCCGCACTTTTCACTTTTTCCCCGGCTTGCCGGTCGGTGTAGATTTGGCCGGTCACGAAAAAGAAGTCGTAACAAATACCATGCAGCACGATGCCCAGCAGCAGCATCCAGAACATCTGGCCAGCATCGCCGAAGGCGAACAGCGCATAGCGCAGTACCCAGGCGGCCATAGCGACCAGCAGCATTTTTTTGACGCCCAAACGGCGGAAAAACCACGGCATTGCCAACATAAAAGCGACCTCACTCATTTGGCCCATGCTCATCTTGCCAGCGGCACTCTCCACGCCCACTTCGTTCAAAAAGAGGTTGGTAAAATTGTAGTAGAAAGCCAATGGCACACAAAGCAGCACGGAACCGAGGAAGAAAACCAGGAAAGAGCGATCTTTCAATAGCCGTAATGCTTCAAAGCCGAGCAGGTCGCCGACCTTGATCGACGTGCTTTTGGCGTTGGGCGGCGGCGTGTTGGGCAACAAAAAACTAAATGCGCCCAGTAGGGCCGAGGCCACTGCAGCCATGCGGAAGGTGTTGGAAAGGGCATTCTGACTTTCCCAAGCCAGCCAACCGATGGATAGGCCGGCCACAATCCAACCAATCGTACCCAGTACCCGCACGTTTGGAAAGTCCTTTGCGGGGTCCTGCATTTGCCGGAACGAGATCGAATTGACTAAGGCCAGCGTAGGCATGAAAATAATCATGTACATCAGTACCAACGGATAGAAACCGCCAAAATCCGCTTGGGTGCCCGCCATCCAAAGCAGCACCGCCCCCGCCAAGTGCAGAAAACCAAGGATTTTTTGGGCCGCAAAAAAACGGTCGGCAATGAGGCCAATGATAAACGGCGCAACGATAGCCCCAATGCTCTGGGTCTGGTAGGCCAGTCCGATCTGCACATCATTGGCTTGCAATGACTTGCTCAAATAAGTACTCATGGTCACGAACCAGCCCCCCCAAATAAAGAACTCAAGGAACATCATCAGAGAAAGTTGCAGACGTACCGTATTGTTCATGCAGATTGGCTTTGAAGATTTGCCGGTGATTTTGCCTCCTTACGATTGGCTGTTAGCCATTTGCACTGGCTGCTGCCGCCGACTGCGCATATAGAACCATAAAGCAGTGAAGGCCACCACGAGAAAAATAGGCAGCACATTGATTGTACTCAGCACCGTTTGGCCAGCAATCAACTCCGGGTCCTGACCCGGTAAAAGGCTAGTCGCAGCGAGGCGGGTTTTCTCTGCGTCGAGCTTGGGGCCAATGAAAAAGGTCTGGAAAGCCCAGTTGCCAAACATACCCACACCGCCCATCAGCGATAGGCCGAGTGCCCCGCTTTTTGGCACATTTTCGCTGACAAAACCCAACATGGTCGGCCAAAAATAGCAGACGCCAATGGCAAAAACGATCGCTGCCGCATAGAGGGCATCTCCTTCCACGGTGCGCAACAGATACAGGCCGAGTACCGCAAACACCGAAGAGGCCAGTAACACCCCCGCCGGACTGAGCTTATGGATCAGTGGTTCACCAAAGTAACGGCCAAGAGCCATCAGCCCATTGACCAAAGCCAGAATCAAGAGCGGATTGGCACCGGCATGGCCCAACAACTTGTCGATCCATTGGTTGGTGCTCAGCTCGGTATTGGCCGTAAAGAACATACATACCGCCATAAACAGAAACAGGGGCGACAGCACCGCGCCAAACATGGCCGCCGTAGATACGCCCGCATCCACCCTTTCTGTACGCGGAAAGACCTGTCCCCAAAACAGCCAGCCGTAGATTAGGGTGGGAATCAGGATGGTCGCTACCTGTAGCTGCCATCCCAGACCCAGTGCATTCATACCCGTGGCCAACAGGGCACCAATCACGATGCCGCCCGGAAACCACACGTGAAATTTGTTGAGCATGGCCGTCTTGTTTTTGGGGTACATGGAGGCCACCAGCGGGTTACATACCGCCTCCACCATGCCATTGGCAAATCCGACCAAGAAAGTAGAAATGAGCAGCCCCCAAAAGCCGCCCGACAGGATAGTCAGCAGCAGACCCAGCAAGTGTGCCCCAAAAGCGACCCACATCAGGCGCTTCATGCCAAATTGATCGACGAAAAAGCCGCCCAGGGTAGTCGCCACCGGAAAGCCAAAGAACGCGATGCCGGCGATCCAGCCCAGTTGCGAATCCGTTAAGTTGAACTCTTTGCCCAGCGGGACAAGCATACCCGCCCGGATGGCGAAGGTCATGGAAGTAACGGTCAGCGCCATACAAGAGGCTCGAAACAGGCGCGCATTGTCAATGCTATTCATGCAAAGAGGAAATTTTTAATTTTCGATAAAATAATGGCCAAATGTAGAAATAGGCCGCACTAAAAATTTTGTTTTCGCAGAAATTGCTGCAAAAATTTTACCCTTTCTGCTAAACGGAACATTGACGGGCTGTCTTCCCGCGCTATTTGCAGGTCTGCGGCTGCCTTATTCTACCGCCGAATGCCGACCTTTGCCAACCAGTACGCTCGTTTGTGCGTCTAAAATGCTGAGCTTGCCAACTTTCGGAAAGCCGTCACCTAACCATCTGCACATGAAGAAATACCCGTTTTTCCTATCGTTCCTGCTCGGCGTTTCCCTGTTTTTCGTCGCTTGCAAAAAAGAAGAGCCACCAAAGGCAAAAACCATTTTGGAAGTGGCTGCCGCCAACTCCGAGCTGAGTACCTTCCTAGCTGCACTTGATCGGGCCGACTTAACCAGCACACTGACCAGTGGTGGCTCGTTTACTGTATTCGCGCCGACCAACGCCGCTTTTACCGCCTTTTTGGCGGCTAACGGCCATGCCAAATTGGAAGACATACCAATTGCGACTTTGAAGCAATTACTCCAATATCACATGGTTATCGGCGAGTTGAAATCCGGGGGCATCTCGGCAGCAGGATATATTGCCTCGTTAGCCACTTTTGATGCCACTGGCAGTGCCTTGAAACTGTATTTGGAAAACACAGCTACCCTGCTCATCAACAACAGTGTTGCGGTGACTACTGCGGACTTAAGTGCCAGCAACGGGGTAGTCCATATCGTCAGCAAAGTGATTGCACTGCCTAAAGTGGTGGACCACCTGCAAAACGACTTGACGTTCAGTGCCTTTATCTTGGCATTGACCCGCGCCGATCTGAGCATCGATTATTTCGCCACGCTCACCGAGCCGGGACCATTTACTGTTTTTGCGCCCAGCAACGCAGCCTTCGCCGAGCTGCTTATCGAACTGGGGTTGAACAACCTGAACGACATCTCAGCCGATCTGCTGAACAGCATTTTGCAATACCACATCGTACCCAACTCTAATCTCGCTGCCGAGCAGCTGGAGGATACGCTGGAGGTGACCACGCTGGGCGGCAAAAAGATTTCCATCAACGCGGGCAACAAGCTGACCGATCAACAGGGCCATCAGGGCAATCTGATTACGCTGGATATCCAAGCCAGCAACGGCGTAGTGCATAGTGTGGACAGAGTGCTGCGCCCCAACTGATTGGCCGCTTAAAAAGCGTGTTACTGCGGTCAAACGTCAAAATTTTAGTGAACGCCACCCTTTATTTTATTGAAATAAATGTTAAATCCTGCCAATAGGCGGCTGGCAGACCTTTGGGCGGGTATTTCCGACGTTACTTTTGTGGGCTGGTTCGTTTTCTATAGTAGGACGAACCGTTCCGGCAACTTTTTTACTTATGCAAAACTGGATTTTCTCCCTGCTCTTGGTGCTACTGACTATTTCCCTGTCCGCCCAATCGGTGGATACGCTGCCGAAAGGGGCTTGGGCACGCATGGAAGTAAAAGATGGCGATACCATTTTTGACATGACCCTCAACTTGTACCGGCTGAGCTCCCGGCGCACGTTCAAGGATATTACGGAACAACGGCAGTACTATCTGTACACCCGCGCCGCCCGCAAAGTGTATCCCTATGCCCTCGAAGCCCTTGACCTCTACGAAGAGATCGCCGACAACACGCAAAATATGCGCAAGGGGCAGCGTCGTCGCTACGTACGCCACGAACACAAGGAGTTGAAAGACGACATGAAAGATCAAATGAAGAACCTGTCGCGCACGGAAGGCAAGGTACTCATCAAAATGATCGAAAGCCAGGTACATAAACCTTTCTATGACTTGATCAAGGAGACGCGAGGCGGTGCTACCGCCGCCTATTGGCATACGTTGAGCAAAATGTGGGACTACGATCTCAAGCAAGGCTACCAACGCGGGGCCGACCCGCTACTGGACGAAGTGTTTATAGATTACGACTTCGGCCATGCTCCGTGGACGCACTAGTGAGAGGCGTGAGACGGTGGGAGATTTTAGAGTGCGCTGTGATCATTTGCTTTTATCAAATTTCTCGACTATTTTCCATAGTTGTTCGATACGGGCCGTCCAGGTATTCGTATTGGCTACATCAATCCGTTTTTGGGCCAACTCCGGGTTATTCTCAGCCATTGCTTTTTCGATTTGACCAATAAACTCCCCCGCGTCATTGGCCAAATAAATGCAATCCGCAAAGCCACGAATGTCGTCGGAAAAGCTGGTGGACACCACGGGTTTACCCGCTGCGAGATACTCGTTTATTTTCAGGGGGTAAATGCTCCGCGTCAGCGTGTTGCAGCGAAACGGGATTAATACACAGTCCATATATTGGAGCAGCGGCGGCAACTCTTCCAGGCGGCGGCTGCCTGCCAGTACGACATTCGGCAAGACATCTAGCCCAATCTCGGCCAGTTCCGGACTATTGACTGGCCCCACTAGCAACAGCGTGTGCTGTGGATAGGCTTCAGCCACTTGTTTCAACAATGGGTAATCAATGCGCAACGCATCCAAATTGCCAACAAAGCCAATTGTCTTTCCTGTACGACCTGCCAGTTCTGCCGGGCGTGGGTATTTTTCCGACCACACTTTGTGAAAATTGGCAACTTCCGCCGCATTGAAGTAGGTCACTACGCGGTCAGAAAACGGGGCTTTCAACCTTTGCAAATTCGTAGAAGTAACCAAGGTGATGTCTGCCTGCCGAATGGCATCGTTTTCCAAATCAGTGCCGTGCTTGTTGGTGTAGTCATTTTGGGTAATATCATCGATGCAGTGATAAATGCTCAAGGCCGCCCCCATTTTTTGGGGCAATGCTCCCGCGTAAAAAGGATCGTAACAGTTGATAAATAGGTAGTTGCGTACCTTATGGTCGTGCAAGGCTTGCTGAATGGCCCGCAGTACTATGCCGTTGTTACGACGCTGCAAGAATTGATAAATTGATCCCTTCGGCAACCAGTTGATAGGCATAGTCAGCGGCGGCTGTACAGCTACGAAATTGCGCGGAATGGATTCCAATTGCTCATAACGCAGCTGCCCAATCAGCAAGTTGCGCAGCCGCGTACGCAATACTTTATCACCCTGCCTGATGCCCGTCAGTAGATCGCGCCAGGTGTAAGGGTGGTTCACATAGATAACCCGGTGGGCCTTGGCCAGTTCTTTGGCCATCGATAGTGAAATAGAAGAATACGGGTTATCGGTACGGAACAGGGTAAAGAAAACTACGTCGTAGGGCGGGACCATTATTATCGTAATATTTTTTAGAAAGCGTTTTCCAGCAGATAGAAATAGTAAAGGGGTAATAAGGGCTTCCGCTACCCAATCTGAAACATTAGGTCTTTAGTTGGATATTCGTCCTTTGCAGCCTCTTTTTAATTAGGCCAAAACTAAGTCGATAAAACTCTGGCACGTAGCCAAAGGCTGCCCACCATCGAATGTCAAAATCGCGGCGTAGCAACCGTTGCATGAACACGAAACTTACCGCGTAGCCCGTCAGGGTGGCGAAGGCGGCTCCGAACAGGCCAATTTGATGGATGAAGACGTAGCACAATAGCAGATTGAGCAGCGCGGTAAACAGCGTGTACACAAAGTTGGTCGCCGGTCGTCCCGTCGAGTCGAGGATGGTGCCAAACTGCACCGCAAAGGGCATAAACAACCCAAAAAAAGCCGTCAGTCGCAACAGATTGGCTGATTGTGCGTATTGAGCACCGGCAAAGAGCCACACCACCGGCTCGGCGAAGAGCAGCACTAGCAGCACAAAAGGCAAAATAATGGCCAGGATTGCTCCTACGCTGCGTTCATACAGCCACTTCACGCCCGCTGCCCCGTCGCGCTCCAATCGCGCGGCACTCTGCGGAAATACAACCGCCGCGATGCTGAACGAGGGTGTTTCCACCATTTGGGTGATGCGTCCGGCCACGCCGTAGATGGCAATGGCCGCTGGATCGAGCAGTTTGCCCAAGAGCAGCTTGTCGATGTTTTTGTAAAAGATAGTGCTCAGGTTAGTGCCGAACACGTATTTGCCGAAGGCGAGCAATTTTTTGGTCCATACCCAGTCCAGCGTAGCGGCGTGGCGCAAATACGGCCTGGCAAAACGCCAGGTAACCGCCGCCCCCACCGTGGCGCCTATTAAGGAGGCCACGGCCAATTGCCAAAGCTGCACCGGCCAATGCGCAAGCCAGCAGCACAGCACCCAGCCAAATAGCGACCCGCGAAAAAAAAAGGTACTCCAAAAAATGCCACGAAACTCGAAGTTGGCCTGCTGGACGAAATTGCAGTGGTAAAACCAAGCCATCACAAAATTGGTGGCAAAATATACCGGCAGCACCACTGCCAATTCAGGGGCTTGATAGCTGCGGCTCAGCCAGCCGATGAGGAGCCAAAGCACCAAATTAGAAATGATCGAAAAACCAAAGTTGAGGGCCAGCGAGGCGGTCGTGATGGCCGGATATTGGGTCGGTTCCTGCCGGTTGGCCGCCAGAAAACGGATCAAACCGTTCTGAATCAATCCCGAACGGCCCATTTCGAGAAAGTAGGTGATGATCAGGAACAACTCCCAGGCCCCCAAGCGTTGCTGGCTCAGTAGTCGGTACAGCAGCACCGAAGTACCCAGCGCGAACACCAGTCCAGAACCTTTTTCCAGCAGGGTCAGCAGCCCTGAACGCAGCCAGTATTGGTTGTCAGGGGTGGGGGGATTAGACATGGGCTTAATACGTTAATTTGGCAATGTGCTAATTTCTCGGTGACCACGAACGGGCAACCACGTAGCGTCGCCCCTACAAATCCCGTTCCTAATGCACATTATCTTATTCCCGCGCCAGCCCCCGGATTTGGCGGGCCACGCCGATATGTTCGATTTCCGCACGCAGGCTGGCGGCATCCTTGATTTCGCGCCCGGAAAAATACTGCCAAGCACCCGTCATCAGGAGGAGCACAAAACCAAAATAAGTGATGAACAGCGTAGCCCCCACCGTGATGATGCTGGAAAACATCGCCATATTTTCGCCCTTGGAGGGGACCAGCCAGCTGAAAAAACCCAGTATCATGTCCCAGACCGGTGTGTTCAGAAAAGCATAGAACCCCACGTTGAGGTTGACGAGCAGAAACCCCAGCGTGAATGCCTGCTGCCAGCTGATCAATCCGAAGGCCCGGATGACCGCCTGAAATGGATTGACCCTTTCAAAATAAATAACCGCACACCAGATGGCTACCCAAGGGAATGCCACCATCGCCAATAGCCAGCCCAGCAATCCCCTTTCTATTTTCCAAATCAAGCCAAAAACCAGCATTGGCAGGATTAGCGCTGCCCAAGTACTCAACCATTGCGCTGGGGTTCGTTGCGCATCTGCCGTGGCTTCCCTTTCCGGTTCTATAGTCCGCAGCGCGAGTATGACCAGTCCGGCCAGTAGCAATGATTGGCCCCAAAAAATATAGGGCAAATGCTCGTTTTGGAAAAAACCAATCGTACTTTCCAAGACGCCGAATACCCCTTCGAACATCGGGAAAGTAGTCGTTACCTTCGCATTGGACCACCAAAAACTGAGTCCGGCAAAACCGAAAGCGGCCAATAGCACGACCGGCAAAATGATTCTCGCTCGACGACGCAACACGGTAAAGGTGTCGGACAGTATTTCGCCCGAGGTCTTTACCGACTGAAAATCAATCAATTCCACGCGGTCAGGCGGCAATTCCTTAGTTGGCAACGGCTGCTGAAAGCTTCCCGTACGCGCTTTGTGCCAGGGTAGCCAGACGAAGTACCACAGGACAAAAAACAGGGACAAAAAAATGAACATCCCACGTACCGCATCGGGCGTGTCGGTGTAGCGGGTGAGAATACCCTCAAACAGCGCAGCAAGGATAATCACTGGCACCACGCCAAAAAATATTTTCATGCCCCGGCGGATGGTGATCTGGAAGGCTTGCGTCCGGCGGTAGGTGCCAGGGAACAACAGGCCGGAACCAGCCACCAGCCCGGCCGCCCCAGCGATGATGATGCCCGCGATTTCCAGGGTGCCGTGAACCCAAATAGTTAGAAAGGATTTCCAGAAAATGCCGCGCTCGATAAAAAAGTACTGAAAAGTACCGACCATAATGCCGTTGCGCAACAGCATAAACAGGGTACCAATGGAAGCCAACACCCCCGAAACGGCGATCCACAGCATCACAAAAAGGTTGTTGGCCGCAATACCCACCGACATCCCAAAGGGACCACTGTCCTTATAGACGGCCATCGGGTCACCATTTTCGATGTTTTGGAGCGTCATTTCCACATAGTCGCTGCCCAATATCTGGCGGGCAAAATCGGGGTCAATAATGCTGGAGGCCACCCCGATGGCGAAGGCCAAAATGAAAAGGCCAAACGACAGCAGCAAGGGTTGGCGCGACTCCCACATCAATTGGGGCAGTTCGTCCGACCAAAAGCGGCGCAACCGCTCCGCTGGAAAACGTTTTCCCCGGTAAATATTGTGAAAAATGCGTTGCGCCAGCCCGTTGAGGTACATCCGCACCGAGCGGTTGGGGTAAAAAGTGCGGGCGTACGATAGATCATCAGTGATCTGGATGAACAGCTCGTTCAGCTTGTCCGGGTCGCGGCGGTTGTCGCGGAGCATCTGCTCGAATTCCGCCCATTTTTCCCGGTTTTGCTCGATGAATTTAGTTTCCCGCATGGGATGGTTGAATGATTAATTTTATATCCGTTGCAACCGAAGCAAGATAGTGCCAGGTTATTCGGGTCATTGCTGCCGCCTTTTATTCTTGGCAAAATATGTTCAATGGCAAAAGGTTGGTTAGAGAATGCCGCCAAGCACCGACAATACTCACAGCAGCCATTGGCACGTTCAAACACTATCCGCTTGATCGCTGGCGAAATGCGCGATTTAGACATAAAGCGGACGCGACAATAGGCCTAATTCCTCCATCAAGTCACGTATACCCATGTTGCGCAATTGCGCCAATGCGGTCAGGGACTGTACCCGTTCTACATTGATCTGCTCTGTCTCAGTAATTAAAGTCAACAACTCTATATGCTCAGTCGCTGTGAGTATCTCTCCTTACCGACGTTCATCCAAATATTGAAAACGTTGCTGTTGAGCAATTGACCAACTGCGGTTGATCTTTTCCAACAATATCGTCTCGGCATCATTCAAGCCCGCGACCTGTCGGCTGGCACGAAGAGCGGCCAATTTTTGCAACACGTATTCCAGGTCTTGCGGCACCAAAAGGGCTGCGTTGGCAACCAGTTCAGTAGGAGAGAGTACAGTATTCATAAATAACGGGCCGTTTGAATAACAAAGTTAGCGAATTGCATCAAATAACTGCGGTATACTGGTGTTTATACTTCAAACAGCCCCACCTTATACGCTCCACCAGCTACCAATTCCCCCAATGCCGACTGCACCGTCTGTTTATCTTCCGGATAAGTCACCCCGTACCACTGGCTGTGGCTGTTGAGTACCCGCAGTTGGATCTTGCCGCTTTCAATCAGGTTATTGACTACGGTGGGGATGTAAAACTCTGCCTTGGGCTTAGCCTCATTGGCCAACACGAAAGCGCGAAACTGCTGCTCGATCTCGGCCAGCACCGTGGGATGCAGACCCCAGAAATTCATTGATACCGGAGTAGCGTCGGCTAAGTGATGATGCGTACCGGACTCATCCACATAGGCAATACCATCCTCAAAACGTTCTATTTTGGTGCGCTCGGTTACGTCAGCAAGGTAGCTGGTATCGTTGACCCCACAAACGCCCCGCGACACGGCCCCGTTCTCCGACAGCGTATTGCTGAGTTGATAGGCCACCATGCCGTACTCGGTGGGAGAACAATCGGTACGTAAAAAATCGCCAATGGCCTGAAACGCGTCCGCGCCGTAGAAATCATCGGCATTGATGACTACGAATGGCTCGTGCAGGTGCTCCTTGGCCGCCAATATCGCGTGACCAGTACCCCAGGGTTTCTCGCGGTGGGGCTTGGTCGGTAGCCAATCCAGCCCGGTGTGCATTTCCTGGAAGGCATACTCTATCGGAATATGCGGGGCGATTTTGCGGCCTACTTTCTCGTGAAAAGCCTCCTCGATGTCGCGGCGGATGACAAAGACGACTTTGCCGAACCCAGCGCGCAGGGCATCGAATACGGAATATTCGAGGATCGCCTCCCCGCCGGGGCCGATGCCATCCACTTGTTTTAATCCACCGTAACGGCTACCAATACCGGCGGCCAAAATCAAAAGGGTTGGTTTAGTACCAGAAGTCATCCGAAATTCTACTTTTACCGCGCCGACTTGACCCACAGGGGCCTTTGAGGTCGGCGAACGTGGCTTTTAACTAACATTCATTTCAAAAAGGACGGCAAAAGTATGCAGATTATCGACGCGCCTGACGTTTCCCGCCAATCAAATTACCGCTACCAAATCACCATCATCGGCATCCTGTTTTTCGTGTTCGGGTTTGTCACCTGGATGAACAGCATCTTGATTTCTTTTTTCAAACAGGCCTTTGGGCTGGACAACGCCACTTCCTATCTGGTGACGTTTGCTTTTTTCATCTCTTACACGGTTATGGCCATCCCATCGTCGTGGCTGTTGCAGCGCACGGGGTTCAAAAAGGGAATGTCCTATGGGTTGGCTACGATGGCCTTGGGCACCTTGATCTTTATCCCGGCGGCCAATCTGGCTTCCTACCCCTTTTTCTTGGTTGGGCTGTTTGTCATTGGCCTCGGCCTGACTATTTTGCAGACCGCTGCCAATCCCTACGTGACCATCCTAGGCCCAGCAGAGAGTGCCGCCCAGCGCATCAGTTTCATGGGCATTGCCAACAAGGTGGCCGGCATTTTGGGCCAATACATCATGGGCGGCATATTGCTGGCTGGCACGGCGACCACCAGTGCAGACTTGGACAAAGTGGTGAATCCGTATTTGGTGCTGACTGGGCTGTTGGCGGGGCTGGCGGTGTTGGTGCTATTCTCCAAATTGCCAGACATCAATGAGGCGGAGGAAACGGTGGCGACCGATGTCGCAGTAAAAACAAAAACGAGTGCCTGGCAGTACCCGCATTTGTTACTGGGTGTCGTGGCCCTGTTTCTCTACGTGGGCGTGGAGGTCATTGCTGGCGATACGATCATAAATTACGGGTTGTCGCAGGGCATCAGCCAAGTAGAGGCTGCCCAGTTTACTACCTACACATTATACAGTATGCTGATCGGTTACATTATCGGCATCATCGTGATTCCGAAGTATATTACGCAACAGCGTGCCTTGCAAATATCGGCCATTTTGGGTGTGCTGCTTACGTTGTTGGCCTTGGGTACCTCTGGCTTTACCTCCGTACTCTGCGTCGCGCTGCTGGGCCTGGCCAATGCCCTGATGTGGCCAGCCATTTTCCCGTTGGCCATTGCTGGGCTGGGCAAGTTTACCAAGTTTGGCTCGGCACTGCTCATCATGGGTATTGCCGGCGGTGCCTTGATACCGCTGGTGTACGGGAGCTTGGCCGATAGCATTGGAACGCAGGCGGCTTACATGATTGCCCTGCCTTGTTATTTGTTTATTTTGTATTTCGCGGCTAGGGGGTATAAGGCGAAGTAAAAAATTCGGCAAAAGGCAAATTTGCAAAAGGCAGGGCCGTTTGGTAGCGGAATATTCTTTGAGTGCGGTGCGGTCTATTATGGAGAAATTGGATTTTGTGTACAAGAAGACTATGGAGTTGCCGGGCAAATTTGACGCGGCAGAGCAGGAGGCATTTTTGGCCGAGATGCAGCCGTTTTTGACGGAGATCGAGGCAAATGAAGCCATTTTTTTCGTGGATGCGGTGCATCCGCAACACAACACGCGTAGCACCTATGCGTGGATCAAAAAAGGGCAGGACAAAGTGATTCCCAGTAACACGGGTCGTCGGCGCATCAACCTCAATGGCGCGATGAATGCCCACCACCCTGAACAGGTCGTCATCCACGAAGCGGACAGGATCAACGCCGAGGCGACCATCGCGCTGTACGACAAAATACAACAAAAATACCCGGACAAAGAGCATATCTACGCTATTGGCGACAATGCCCGCTACTACCGAAATGCCCAGTTGCAGGCCTGGCTGGCACAAAACCCGCGCATCACGCAAGTGTTTTTGCCCACTTACTCCCCCAACTTAAATCTCATTGAGCGCTTATGGAAATTCCTGCGAAAGAAAGTCATCAACACCCACTTTTACCCGGATTTTAAGGACTTCCGACAGGCAATCCTCCACTTTTTCGAGTACATCGAACAGTACAAAGCAGAACCTGATTCCCTCATTACTTTCAAATTCCAGCGACTCGGAAAGCCCGACGCCGCCAAGCCCTCATTCAAAACCAATTCGTGTTGACTGTAAATTATCGCTGTGGCATATTGCAATTTTTGTTTATCGCAACACCAGTGCATAATAATCAGTTGCGCAAAACCATAGCCAAATTCCCTCAAACTACCCCCCAAAAAAACCAGGCTTCCCCGCCCAAAAGCAAGGAAGCCCGATCCCAATAATTCATCATTCATAATTAAATCACCTCCACCCACTTCCCCGGCACACTCGCCCGAATCCGCTTGTCATACATCGCCTCACAACCCACCGTCGGCAGATAGTAGCGGCCCGCATAAGCGGCATTGAGCTGCACCCGGTAGGTGCGCGTGCCATCCCCCTTGTTATTGGTCAGATCAAAATAAGTAAACACCCGGTCGTCGCGCACATCCTGGTAATCCGCCGGACTGCTGCCGCCGGTCGGGATGGTGCTCATGCGGTCGTTCATGATCTCCCAACCAGAGGGGAATATCTGCGACAGCGCCAGTTCGTTGAAGGGGAATTTCAGGGCTGTGGGGCTGCGTTTCACCGTCACCTCGGCGTAGAAGTCCGTGCCCTGCGTGATGCGGGCCGGATCGATCACCTTGCTGCTGGCATCGGTGTAGCGCACCTCCACCACGATGTTGCTGGCCTGGATGCTTTGGTCGCCGACCAGGTTTTGGCCGCTCACCGCGAGGCGGGCGTACAGTTTGGCCCCGCTGCCGTTCTTGACGGTCACTTGGGAAGTCGAGCCTGAATTGGCCTGTTCGGTGAAATCCACCAGGCCGATGGGTCGGCTGTTGTCACCGTCTTTGAAAGCACCGTTCGTGCCAAGCCGGTAGGTGTAGGCCACGCCGGAGTTAGCCAAGTTCTTGGCAGCATACTTCGAGAGGGCGCGCAGGGCCGTGGCCAGGCTTTGGGTCGTCCAGTACCACTTTTCTTCCCCGCCGATCTCCGCGCAAATGTAGTTGACCATCGCCTGGGCGCGGGGCATATCGCCCACCGTGGTGTAGGTCTCGAGCAACAGGCTGCGGTCGCGCAGGTCGCTGCCGTAGGTGTAGCCGCACCATTCGTAGGTCCAATCGTCGCGCCACTTGCCCGCCGTGATCTCGCGGGCAGCCTCGGGCTTACCGGATTGGGCGTAGGCGTTGGCCAGCAGGTAGGCCGATTGCGTGTACAGTTCTTTTTGCTCGCGCAAACGGTTCATACCCGCCATATCGGGCTTGCCCGCCAGAGCCAGGGTATAGAGCCGGTACGCCTGGTTGAGATAGTTCTCAAAGCGTTCGTTCTGGTTGGTGGCAGGCTGCCACAGGCGACTGGTCTTGGTTTGGTACTCGGTCCAGCGGTCCAGCAAACCCTCCGGCAGGGCATAGCCTTTGGCCTTGGCCTCCAGCAGAAAATGCCCGGCGTAGCTGCACGACCAGTTGTTGATCTCGTTGCCGCCCGGCCAGTACGAAAAGCCGCCGGAGGAAGCCTGGAAATTGCGGATCTTATTGACTGCTGCCGTCACGTTCTTGCTGATGGCCGTCTTTTGCTGGTCGGACAAGGGGGCCAGTACATCCACGAACAACTGGGGAAAGGCGGCCGAAACGGTCTGCTCGATGCAGCCGTGCGGGTACTGAATGAGGTATTGCAGGTGGCGGCTCATATTGACCGGTGGCAGTGCGCTCACCTCGAAAGAGGCGTTGGCGATGTCGGTGTATTGCGCCGGGTCAAATTGCGCCGTCCATTCCTTACCGGGTTCGATGGCCCCGTCCCAGACCTTAGTGACGACGGGATTGGGATTGCGCACCAGTAGTTCGATCTCCTGCGTGGCATTCTCACCGCCACCCTGAGCAACGATGGTGAACCGGGCCACGCCCGTTTTCTGGCCCACTTTCAGGTTGAAATAGGTCATTTGTTCGCCGGGTTCGGCAAAGGTCAGCGTATTGGTCGGCGTACCTTCGATGGTCACTAGGCCGGAGGTTTCCTTGACCCGCACGGTGGCACTCTGCACTTGTTTCTCCATGGCAAACACGTCCACCGGCAGGCGCAGCGTCTCGCCGGGGCCGAGTACGCGCGGCAGGGTGGGCAGGATCATCAGCGGCTTGCGCACCGGGCAGGTCTTTTCCCCGCTGCCGTAGGCTCCCTTGCCGTTGGCACCGGGATTGGACATGACGACCATGACCCGTACCGAACCGACGTAATTATCGATCTTCAAGGTATGTTTCCGCGTCTGGCCTTTGTCCAGCATAAACGGCCCCACGTGGATTACGGCGGGCTTAAAGCGATTGACCTGTACGGCATTGCGGGCCTTTTGGTTGATGCCGTCACCGCCGATGCTGAGGATGCGTTCCAGCGAGGCACCGTAGGCCCCCAGCACGTAGTCGTAAATGTCCCAAGTCTTGACGCCAAGGGCTTCGCGGGCAAAAAAAGCGTCCCAGGGATTGGGCGTTTTGAAGCGCGTAAGGTCCAGCAAACCTTCGTCCACAATGGCCAGCGTGTAGGCGCAGGGGCCGCCTTTCATTTCGCTAACGGCTACCGTGAACGGCTCGCCGGGGCGCAGTACCTCGGGCATAGCAATCTGGGGCGTGAGGCGGGAATTGGCGTTTTCTACGTTCACCGGCACCACGCCGTACATCCGAATGGGCAGGTCGTTCTTGGTCTGCGCGTGGGGCTGCATCAGGCTGACGTGGGCATACACCGTCGGCGACATACTTTCTTCTGTCTTGAATTTCAAGTAGTTGTCGCCCGCCTTGGCATCGAACCAGAGATGCTTGGCCACGCGGGTGCCGGTTTCCAAAGTGAGCAAAATGCGGCCCGATTCGCCAGCGGGGACCTTCAAAGTCACTTCGTCGCCCACGTTGTACTTTTCTTTTTCCACGGTAAAGGGCAACATCGCGGCGGCGTTGCGGCTCTTGATGTCATCCAGTTGCTCGGGGTAGCCGCTCCAGAAAAAGTCGCCGGAAGCATGGCCACCTTCCTCGTCCACTACCCGTACGAAATAGCGGCCCCAATCGGAGGGCTTTACCTTCCAGGAGGCGAGGCCACGGGTGTCGGTGGTCAGGGTCGTCTGGTCGATGGCGGTTACGTTCTCGGCGTTGTTGAACTGGGCCGCGCCAGAGGTAGCATCTTCGTCCCACCACCAGCGCCAATCGGTGCGGTAGAGGGCAACTTGCAACTTACGGCCCGGCTGGGCCTTACCGGTTTTGTCCACCGCAGCGAATTGGACGGTGCCGCCACGCTGGTTAATGGTCTTGTCGCCCCAGCGGCCAGTTGGGATGGACACGCCGACGAAGCGGTCGTAAGGGAAGTAGTCGAGGGCAAAATTGTCGGTGCTGAAATCGCCGCTTTTCTCAAAGGCCCGAACCCGGAAGTTGGCGATCAGCTTACCGGGGGCCTGGTTGAGGTCGCCGAGCTTGAGCGGCACGGTGGCCATGCCAGTTTGGTCGATTTCTGCCTCGTAAAGCACCTGCGGTTCACTGGAAAAATAACGCGCTGGATCGTCGAACACAAAATCTTTGAAATTGGGGAATTCCGTCTTGCCAGCCCGCACCTGTAGTTCCACTTTGGCTTTCAGGCCTTTGGCTACCGCGCCGTGCAGCCATTTCACACCCAGTTTGCCAGTGAGGTTTTTGTCCGCGTTAGAGAGGGCGGTCTTGCCGAAATTCAGGTCGAGTTTGAGGCGGTTTGGCTTCACCGTCTCGATCTTCAGTTGCTTGGTGAAGGTCGCGCCGCCGACGAGCACCTTGGCCGTCCAGTTGCCGGTGGGGGCATCGGGGCGGGTGGCGCAATAGAGCGGATAGACGCGGTTGACGTTGCGCGTAGTGACGATGCGGCTTTGTAGAGCACCACGCGGGTCGGTGAGTTCCAGGGTCACCGGGTGATCGGCGGGCAGTTTGCCGATTTTGTCTTCCAGCACGAAATTCAGGTAAATGGAATCGCCGGGCCGCCACACGCCGCGTTCGCCGTAGAGGTAGCCTTGCAGGCCCTTCTGGGTCTCGGCCCCGGCCACATCGAAACGGCTGAGCGACAAGGTATTGCCATCGGCCATGCGCAGGTAGCCGCGACGGCCACCTTTGTTGGCCACGGCCACGAACGGGATTTCGCGCAGGCTCTCAAAGTAGGTGGTGCCATCCGAATCGGTGCGGCCCTTGCCAATGGGCTGGAGTTGGTAATTGTAGAGTTCCAGTTCCACGTTGTTGACTGTTTGGGCGGTATGCAGGTCAGTGACGGCGCAGAAGAGCGAGCCGTCGCGCCCGCGCTTGGCAGTGAGGCCGAGGTCACTGACGAACACGTTGCGCTTGGCGAAGTGTTCGTAGTAGTAATATTCATTTCTACAGGCATCCTGGCGGCTGTCCCAGTTGTAGCCGTTTTCTTCGTCTTGTTCTCCTTCTTCGTTATAGTAATACCACGGGTCGCTGTCGCCCCAGTAGATGCCGCGTTCCTGGCCCATAATGCTGGTAGTTTGCCCATCCTCATCATTGATACCAATTCCCGTTTTTTCCTCGCTGGTCGAGGCCTTGCCGCAGGGGAAATTGGTATAAGACCGTCGGAAGGCCAGCCGCACCTGGTAAATCGCGCCGGGGTCTTGCTTAATCATGTCTTTCAATTCGAGGGCGTAGCGTTGCCAGTTGGCGGCACTGGCATCGGGATTGAGATCGGTGAGCATGATCTTTTTTTGCATCACGATCTTGCCCACGCGCTCCAGTTCCTGCTCCCCTTCGATTTCGTTGACTTGCAAATACTGGAGGATGTTGGAGTTATAAATCTTGAATACTTCCACATCTACGGCAGTTAGTCCTACGGCCTCGAACGGAAACAGTACGCCGCCCTGATCACTTTGCGGGATGATGGCCCCACGCCCCACCAGCCGGACGGCAGGCTTAAGTTCGCTGAATTCCAACGGGAAACTGGTGCTTTCGCGCAGGGCCTGACCGGCGGAATTGCGAATGCCCGGCTCCACCTTTAAGTGGAGCGTACCAGTCAGGCGGCTGTCCGG
Organism: Saprospirales bacterium; assembly: GCA_043753125.1. GTDB lineage: Bacteria > Bacteroidota > Bacteroidia > Chitinophagales > Saprospiraceae > M3007. The sequence continues at coordinate 26,106 of JAYUXG010000713.1, forward strand.
GTAGGCCCGCACGAAGTTGCCATCCACCACGAAGCGGAGTTTCCCGGTGTAGTTTTCCAGGCGGATGAGACCATTCAGGTCTTGGCTCGCCGCAACGGGATCGGAGAAATTGAGTAAAATGTACTGCTCTTCCACCTGTACGGCGCGAGCGGAGAGGACGGCAAATTCATCGAAGGCGGCCACGATTTGCTCGGCTTGGCCCTCTTTTTTGGCCCCAATGGACGCGCCCGACCAAGCCAGCTGCACCTTGGAGCGTACTTTGGAACGTTCTACGCCCTGCACCGTGAAGGCGTGGGTCAGGCCGTCGGCGTTGTGCGTCCAACTCACTTGCAAAGCTTTGCCTTCTTGCCGGGCATTCAGCATTTTTTCCACCTGCGTACCCTGCACGGCCTCGTTGATGTGGATACGGCCGGTCACTTGTTGGCGGCGCGGGTCGTTCGGGTCCGTGCCGATGCCGTCGGTCGTGACCTCGTAGGCGATGGCCCGAACGTGGAAATCAAAATCGAAGCTGCGTACCGGCGCGGGTGCCTCCGACCAAATTTTTTGCAGGGCCACGGTGGCGGCATAGTCGCTGCCCGCAGGCAGTGGCTCGGCGGGCTGTAGCTTGATGGTGCGGTCGTCTTCCCACACCGCTTGTCCCTTTATCTCGGGCGATATGGAAAAGATATTGGTCGGTACGGGCTGGCCCACCGTCTCCGGACTGACGGCGGCATGGACGAAACGGACGCGGATCGCCTCGTCGCGCCCGATGGCCCCGCTGGTGAAGGCGTAGACGTATTGGGAGATGCTTTCAAAGTAAGCGTCGTTTTTGACCACTTGTGCGGGACGAACAAGTAAGTACAGGCCGGTAAGCCCGGCAGCGGCCAAAAGCACGTAGGCTATTTGCTTGCGCATGGTTGGGTGTGGTGCTGGATAGGTGAGTGGAAATACGGTGTTGGAAAGTGTTGGTTTTGATGGGATGAAGGTAGGGGGAATTTGGGGAGATTTACAAATTTGGGGGATTTTTTGGGGGCGGGGGATTAGAGAAAGATGGTTTTGGCAGTTTGATTGGGAAAGCTTACTTTTGTGGACTTTCTAATTACAAAAAATAAGATTATGACTATTAGCGAAGTAAAAAACGACCTCCATCGCCTCGTGGTGGAAACGGATGATGCCAATGTACTACAGCGAATCATGGCAATTTTTATCGCGCTGCGCGATGGCAAGGAAGAAGCAGACTGGTGGGACACTATTTCTGACCAGGAAAAAATGCTGATCAACAAGGGAGTACAACAATTACAGCAAGGGCAGCGTATTCCTCATAATATAGTCAGGCAAGAAATTAACCAGTTACTCAACCGACAGTCATCTCATGTATAGTCTTTATTGGTCCCCTTATGCCAAGGAAAGTTATACTGCAATTTTGACTTTTGTGGTGGATAATTTCTCTAATGATGCCGGCCTTAAAATAGACGATCAAGTAGAGCGGCTATTAAACAATTTGCAGTGAAATAGGCATTTGTGTCCCAAGTCTGAGTCGCTTCCGAATGTCCGGCGGTGCGTGGTTACTAAATATTTATCACTTGCGTACCAAGTCAATGGATTCGAGATTGAACTAATTGCCTTCTTTGATAATCGGGCATTACATGGTTTTTAAGCATGGATAAAATAACGCAGTACCAACAAGCAATTTTGGAAGTTTTGCAAGAGTATCGGTAAAGGTTCAAATTAAGCAGCCAAAATATCCAGAACCAGATTATTGCTGATGAACGCAACCGTCACTACCAGTTTTTACGGATGGGTTGGAGAGGGAATAACCATATTTTCACAGCTGCTTTCCATATTGACATCACCGATAATAAAATATGGATTCAACAGGACAATACGGAAACGGGAATTGCTACTTTGTTAGCCGAAAAGGCATTTTCAGGCGCATCAAACTTGATTTTTAAAACGATCAGGTCATCGTAGATCCAAAAGTGGCAAGTTGCAATTGGTTTAATATCCTTATGCAAAAACCTTACTTTTGTTCAAAAATTCAAAAACCATGACTGTACAGGAAGAAATGGGCGAAGAGTTGCTAGCCACCAGCACTGCGGTCGAAAGCCCGTATGAATCTGATTATGAAACAGAACGCAACAAACCTATGCCCAACCGCATTCACGGCGTTATCCAGCATAAAATTGGCTTTTTGCTGGAGTTGCAGTATGCCGACCGTTTTCAATTTCCCAACGAACTAAGCCTCGCCACTACGCCAGGCTCCACGCCGGACATCTGCATTTTTCATAAAAGAAAATTGGACCTCAAGACCACTATGGCCAGGGAAGAGGAAGTCCCCATTACGACGATCGAGATTTTGTCGCCCAGCCAGTCTATTAACGAACTGATGCACAAGGCCTGGGACATTTACTTCCCGATGGGCGTTCAGTCCGCCTGGATTGTGATACCAGAGCTAAAAGCCATCCAATTGTTGTTGCCCGATGATCCGCCGCAAACGTTTTATCAAAATATGCTCACCGATCCAGCCACAGGTATACAGATAGCGATAGAGAAAGTCTTTGAAGATTTAGTTTGAAAGGTCGCCCGTGCATATCAAACTTGATTTTTAAAACGATCAGGTCATTGTGGACCCGAAGATGGCTAAGTTGCAGTTGATTTGACCGCCCCCTTCTTATCCGGCAACAAACGGTCCAACAACCGCTCAATCAACCCCACAAAAGGCAGGAACAGCAGCACCCCCAACACATTGAACAGGATGTGCGACGTAGCCACCTGCTGCTGCAAACTGCTCTGGCCCGAAATAGCCAACACCAACTGTATAAAAAGCGGAAAGCAAATCAGCCCAACGGTAATGCTAATAATGTTGAAACTGAGGTGGAAAATCCCCGTCTTGATGGCCGGTCGAGTGGAGCGGATGGTGGCCAGCAGCGTGTCGGCACAAGTGCCCAATTCCGCCCCCAGCATCACGGCGATGGCACCCGATAGTTCGATCAGCCCTTTCTTGGCTAGGGTGATGACAATGCCTACCGTGGCACTGGACGACTGAATAATCAAGGTCACCAGTGCACCCGTGCCGGCACCCAACAGGGGGTTGTTGAGGCGTTCCATCAGGCGGGTGAAAAATTCGTTTTCGCGCAGCGGCTCCACAGAACGTTCCATGGTGTATAGTCCAAAGAAAAGAATGCCGAAATAAAGCAGGGCGCGGGCACCTTTGGAGATGTTTTCATTGCGCGAAAAAAAGCCCAGCAGCAGACCCACGAAGATGGGGATGGGCGAGTATTTCCCAATATCGAAGGCAATGAGCTGGGAAGAAAACGTGGTGCCGATATTGGCCCCCATGACGACCCCGATGGCTTGGCGGAAGGTCAGCACCTTGGCATTCACGAGGACGATGGTCAGGATGATGACCGCCGAAGAAGAATCGAGGAGGACTGTGGCAACGGTGCCGGTAAGGACCGCCGTAAAAAGATTGGCGACTACCTTACCCACTACTTTTTGCGCGCGCTCGCCCAGCAACTCTTGCAGCTCCTTGGAGAGCATGGTCACTGCAAAAAGAAAAAGCCCCAGCCCGCCGAGAATGGATAAGATGATTTCCACGAATGCTACGATCTATGATTAACTTAAGGCACAATCCTAATCATATTTCCCGGGTACTACCTCCATCTGGATATTATCTTATAGTTAAGGTTAAGCGTGGCGCTATCCCCGTTCGTGCAATCCCCTCGGCACTAACCGAAAGCCCAAAGCCACCAGCCACCAACGTTTGGTGATGTACGCCACCTTTGCCCGCCGCTCAATAGCCGCCATCATCTGCCGGGCCGCTTTTTCGGGCGTAGCGACCCAGAACATGGAGGCATTCTGCTCCGTCATCGGCGTATGGACGTACCCAGGCCGGATGTCGGTCACAAAAAATGGCATTCGGTGGTGTCGCGCTTTCTGGCGCATCCCTTCCATGTAGTTGGAAACGAAGGCTTTGGAAGCGTGGTAAGCAGGGGCCGTGCGTCCGCCGCGCAGCGAGGCCACCGACGACACGCCCACAAACTGGCCGCCGCCGCGTTCGCGGAAATATTGGTAGGCCCAAGTAGCAACCTCCACAAAACCGGTCACATTCACATCAATGGTTTTCTTGTCAATGTCAAAATCCAGCTTCTTGTTGGCCAGGCCGACACCAGAATTGTACACCACCACATCGGCGGGGCCGCTCTCGGCAAGCAAGTCCTCCAGCACAGCGAGGCTGTTGGCAAGAGTCACGTCGTGTTGGCGGATGTGAACGCGGTCGGGCTGTAGCCGTTGCAATTGCTCGAGTAGTTCGTGGCGGCGACCCGTGGCAGCGACCCGCCAACCGGCCTGGAGATAGACTTCAGCCAGGGCATAGCCGATGCCCGAGGTGGCACCGACAATGAGGATTGTTTTAGGTGGAGGCATGGGTTGGCTAGATGGTTATAGTAAAAACTGAAAGGTGAAGGGTTTCAGAAGAATAGAGAAAGTGGAAATCGTGGCGAAAAAACTTGTCTTTACCCTCCCCCTTTTCCCCGTGGCCAACACCGTTGCCGCCACTCCTCCTTGAAGCGGACACGATCTTCCTCGCTCATCTGCATCCAGCGTTCGCGCATCCGGGGAGGTACCCCACCCCGACGGCGATCTCCAGCCCAGCCGCCGCCGCGACCACTTCCGAAGCCACCAAACAGCAACCGGCACAGCACCAGCAAGCCCACCGCTTGCCAAAAGGTCAGCGCGCGCGCGCCAATGACATCGGGCAGGATGGCGTTCCAAAGATACTGCACGGCCGTACCGACCAAAAACACTACGGCTGCCCCTATTATTGGAAACAGCAGAAATTTCCACGGACGGCGGCGCATTTTGTCGGCGTCGGGATAACCATTGAACATGGTGGCAAAAGTTGAGTATTTGAAAAAATGAGTATGTGAGGATACGAGTATGTGATCAATTACCTAATTAACAAGTGCTTTGATCAAATGCTCAAATCTTCGTATCCTCCGAAACTTAATTCACGGTGTACTAATGTCCTACGTCTAGGCTTCCACGAATTCCTGATACAACGTTTCCAGGCGTACGCGCAAGTGCTGCACGGCGTATCGTTTCCGCGAAATCAAGGTTTTGATGTTTTCGCCGGTACGGTCGGCTATTTCCTGAAAGGTCTGGTCTTCCAACTCATTCCAAACGAATACGTTGCGCTGCGCTTCGGGCAATTCGCCCAGTGCGATAAACAGTTCGTCCCAAAAAAGTTGACGCAGGTATTCCGTCTCCGGAGTATCGGGCGTGGCCAGTAAGATGTCCTTGAAATGAAATTCGCCTTCCTCGTCGGTATAGGCGTAATTCTCCAGGGCATCCGGCGTTTTTTTGCGTTGCAGGTCGGTCACGCGATTGCGGGCCACCCGAAAGAGCCAGCCGCTGATTTGTTCGATGGGTTCGGCATCGGCCACGCGGCTAAATTGATACCAAACGTCCTGCAGCACATCCTCCGCGTCGGCGTCGGTCGTCACGCGCTGGCGGATAAACCCGAACAGCCGCTTCCCATATTCCCTGACGATTCCGACGATGTTATTTTGTGGTGCTGCTGCTGCCATTGCGCGTTGCATGGAAAGAAATTTGCTTTAGGCAGGAAGACGGATGGATGCAGGTTTTACCTTAAAAGTTCGCGAGTTTATTTTCTCATCCTTTCACTTCTCTCACCACTCTTAAAGATTTCCCGCTTTCTTTTCCGCCGCCAAGTACCGCGATGCCCGCATCGAAAGGGCCAGGATCGTCCAGGTGCAATTTTTGTCGCCTTGCGAAACGAAGGGCGCGGCATCCATGACGAACAGATTTTTTACGTCGTGGGCCTGCTGCCATTTGTTCAGCGCAGAAGTCTTCGGGTCGCTGCCCATGCGGATAGTGCCCACCTCGTGGATGATCTCACCGGGTAGGTTCAGGCCGTAGTCTTGTTCGGCAGTCGGCTTTTTGCCCAAGGGTACGCCGCCCAGTTCTTGAATGACCTGCTCAAAAGTATCGTGCATATGTTTGGCTTGCAGGCGTTCGTAGTCCGACCATTTGTAGCGGAAGCGCAACACCGGAATGCCGAACTTATCCACTGTGGTCGGGTCTATTTCGCAATAGTTGTCCTCGCGCGGCACCGCCTCGCCGCGTCCGGCCATACCAATGTAGGCCCCATAAAAACGGCGGTAGTCGTCTTTCAAACCCTTACCATAGCCACCGGGTTCGTGCGCCGCCCCGTTGCGGTCGGGGAACATCCCGTTGATGTTCTCGATGCCCCAGCCGAAGCCGTAAGCGGGCATCCCCATGCCGCCCCAGTACTCGATGTGGTAACCACGCGGAAAATCGAGTTTTTTGTTGTCCAGCCACCACGGGCTATAGACGTGCATCCCGCCGACCCCATCCTCGTTGTAGCGTTTGCGGTCAAAAAGCATCGGGACAATGCCACTCCGTGACGCGCCGGTGGAGTCGTGCAGGTACTTGCCGACCACGCCCGACGAGTTGGCCAGCCCTTCAGGAAAACGCGCCGACTTGGAATTGAGCAGCAAACGCGCTGATTCACAAGCACTTGCGGCCAGTATGACGACGCTGCCGCGCACCGTTTTTTCCTCCATGGTCTGCGTGTCGATGTACGATACGCCGGTAGCCAAGCCAGTCTGGGCATCGGTAAGCACCTCGCGGGCCATGGCAAAATAAATGGTGTCGAGGTTTTTGGTTTTGTCTGCCGGCTTGCAGAGGCAGGAGGAAGCGGAGAAATCCGCATAGGCGACGCAGCCCCGGCTACACTGTTGGCAGTAGAAACAACTACCGCGCTCCTCGTTGATCGGCTTAGTGAGAATACTCAGGCGGGACGGGATGGTGGTGATGCCCAACTTGCGGTTGGCCTTTTTGATCATCATCTCGTGGAGGCGCGGCTTGGGGGCGGGCAAGAAGACGGAGTCCGGGTCGTTGGGCAGGTTCTCCTTGGAGCCGAACACGCCGATCAACCGATCCACCTCGTCGTAGAAAGGGGCTACATCATCGTAGCCGATGGGCCAGTCCTCGCCCAGCCCATCGATGCTGCGCCGCTTGAAATCGTCCGGCCCAAAGCGCAGCGAGATGCGGCCCCAGTGGTTGGTGCGTCCACCGAGCATACGGGAGCGGAACCAACGCCATTTAGTATCTTCTTTGGTGGTGTAGGGTTCCCCTTCGATGTCCCAGCCGCCATAAGCCGCGTCGAAATCACCAAACGGACGATAGCGGGTGCTGGCCCCCCGGCGCGGCGACTGCCAAGGCCATTTCATCTGGGTAATGTACTTTGGGTCGGCAGGGTCGTAGTGCTGGCCAGCCTCGAGCAAGCAGACCTTGGCCCCGGCCTTGGTGAGTTCGTAGGCCGCCATGCCACCCCCGGCCCCGGAGCCAATGATGATGACGTCATAAGTCTTGGGGGCTGCCTTTATCTGGAAATCGGACATTCTTGAGAGTAGTGAGAAGCGTGAGAGGGGGAGGGGATTGATGAACGACGGTTATAGAAGGGAGCGGTACTTTTTCAAAAACTCCGGTAAAATACCGCGTTTGCGAAACTTTCAAAAGCTTCGTCCACGTATTTGCTGTTTTCCAACAAAATGCACTTTAACCAATCCTTTTGAAAACATCCGCCTTGTAAACCAACCAGCGGCGCAATGGGCGCGTCTTTGTCCGTAATGGCGCAGATTGGGTGGTCAGCGGCGTTTTTAAGAAAGGCAGGAACCGCTGAAATTTTTTTTCAAATTTTTTTGTTCATGGTGCGGTCAT
>JAYUXG010000714.1:0-2542 GCA_043753125.1 Saprospirales bacterium
ATGATGGAAACCATGTGGGGGACTGGTTGATTAGATAATTGGTTGACTAAGTTCCTGACTTTTAACTCTTAAAGTTTTTTTCACAAAATCAGCTATCTGTAAAGCCTTCTTCATCGTCGCCGCAGTAACAGTCACGTGCCCCATTTTCCGAAACGGGGCAGTATTTGCTTTGCCATACAAATGCAGGTGTACGCCCTCCAAGGCCAGACAAGCCTCCACCCCCTCGTAGCGTACCAGGCCGCGATGACCAGGCTCTCCCAGCAAATTGAGCATGACGGCGGGCCGCAATTGGCTTGTACTACCCAATGGCAGATTGCAAATGGCCCGCAGATGTTGTTGATATTGAGATGTTTGCGCACTGTCAATAGTGTGGTGGCCGCTGTTGTGTGGGCGGGGAGCCACTTCGTTCACCAGTATCTGGCCATCGGCGGTAAGGAACATTTCCACCGCCAGCAGGCCACAAATATCGAAAGCGCGGATGACCCGTTCGGCCAATGCTTCTGCTTCAGCGGCTACCAATGGAGAAATGCGCGCCGGACAAAGTAGCAGCTCTACTAAATTGGCTTCCGGATGAAAGTCCATTTCCACCGCCGGGAACATGACCACCTCGTTCTGCGCATTCCGGGCAGCGATGACGGCAATTTCCGTGCGCACCGCCACCAGCTCTTCCACCAGGCAAGGGCCATGAAGTAGTTTGGTGGCTAAGTCGGCTGGTGCGCGCAAAATAGCCACCCCCTTGCCATCGTACCCGGCAGTCCGGGTTTTCTGGACCAATGGATAATTCCAGTAGCCAGCGTCAATGGCTTCTTTCAATAATGTTTCTGAAGCGAACAGCTCATAACGCGCAGTTGGAATATCGTTTTCGCGGTAAAATTCCTTTTGCAATCCTTTATCCTGGATGATTTCCAAAGCGCGGGGCGCAGGATGCACTTGCTTGCCCAGTTGCACCAATTGATGCAGTGCTTTCGTATTCACGTGTTCAATTTCAATGGTCAGAATGTCCTTGTCTTGGCCAAAAGCCAGCACGTCATCGTAGTTGTTGAAATCGCCAACGGTAAATCCCGTGCAAACCTGCCCGGCCGGGTAGTCCGGCGAGGCATCCAGGATATAAGTTTTCAGGTCCCAGTTAGCAGCGGACAGACAGAGCATTTTGCCCAACTGTCCACCGCCGAGAATGCCTATTTTAGTAGTGGTCATCTAATCAACGTAGTCTGTCCTTTCAGCACTTCTTTTTCGCCATCCATATATTGTACCTCCAATACCCACACGTAAGTGCCAGGATCCAAAGGACTGTCGCGGAAAGTACCGTCCCAACCGGCGTCAGGGTCGTTGAGGGCAAAGTCTTTTTGCTCGAATACCAGCTCGCCCCAACGGTCATATACCCGGAAGTCCAGGACGTGGGCAGTTTTTTGTCCATGTACCAGTAGGCGGTCGTTTTGCTGGTCGTCATTGGGGGTAAAACCGGTCGGTACGTACACCCGGCGGGGTTTTTCCACTTTCACCAATACGCGATCCTGCGCCTGACAGCCCAGTGCATCAGTGACCATTATTGCAAAGTAGTGCTGGTACATTAAATCCTCCACCAAAGGACGCTGGCAAGTCAGGCAACTCAACCAGACACTGTCGATAGCGTTCCACGCAAAACGTACGCTACCTGTGGCATTGGTGACATCGGCCAGCAACTGCGTATCTCGTCCCAATTCAATCGTGATATCTGGCCCCAAATCTACTACCACGGCATCGGGTTGACTAATCGGCACCCGGTCAAGCAAAGCGACGCAGCCGTGGCTATCTACGATCTTGGGCTGATAGTCACCAGCGACCAAGCCGATTTGCTGGGGCGAGCCATTCCAATCTTCTTGATCCAAGGCGTAGCGGTACGGAGGAGTGCCACCCGCGCCGGTCAGCGTAATGGAGCCATCGTGCCCGCCAAAACAGCGGGGAGGCTGCGAAATATAGGTGCCACTGACGGCAGTCGCGGGCTGAGCGATTTGTACCGAATCGCGCACCAGGCAACCATTCCGGTCGGTCAGGGAAAGGCTGAATTGTCCCGCCGACAGATTTTTTGCTTCCGAGCCAGTTTGACCATTTACCCAGACGTAACTATAAGGACCCACGCCTCCCGATACTATGGCTTTGGTACTACCATCCTGACCACCAAAGCATTGCACGTTGGTAGCCAGAATATCCAAGTTCAATTTGGGCGGCTCCACAATCGTAGCGGTTGCTGTAGCCGGGCAACCATGCGCATCCGTCACGGTGACGCGGTAGGTACCCGCCGCCAAGTTTTGCGCCAGCGAGTCGGTCTGATCGATTGGGCCAGGACTCCAGAAATAAGTAAATGGTGCTGTGCCGCCAGAACCACTTGCCACCGCCCAACCATTGGTATCGCCGTGGCATTGCACACTGGCCAGCGAGTCCACGCGCCCAACCACGGGGTAGGGATTGCTCGTCGTCACGGCGCGTTCGGCGGTACAGCCCAGCGCATCCGTGACCGTCACCGTGTAACTGGCATTGGCCAACAAGCCAATGACTTCCCGGT
>JAYUXG010000715.1:0-6292 GCA_043753125.1 Saprospirales bacterium
CCAAAAAGTATCGTCGTCTAAGTTTTTGAAAGTCTTTTTTAGTTCAGTCAAAAGAAATTTGTTCCCAACCGATTTTCCTGTTGAAGGTACAATTTCGAGGATTAATTTTTCAATGTCATTTTCTTCCATGTTGATTTACTATTTTTATTGATTTTGGTTATTTTATTTACCTGATTGAGTAATTCTCTCAAAATATGTATCGGCTCTTTCATTGGCTTGATGCATCGTCCCAAAAAAAGTTTCAACCAGTTTCCAATCAGGATGTGGCCGGTTCCTAATATCTTTCTCGCCCTTGATGAGCATATATTTTTGATTTTTACTATACTCAATAAACCAAGTTTTTTTGACTTTTAAAGTATCGCCTAGTTCCATATTTATTCTATTATTTTTTATTTTTTTGTTTGCCGCTTTCTATGCTTTACCGTCAACCGCTCCTATAGCCCCACGTGCGTAAAAACCGGCTTTGTCACCCATTGGCTTGCGGCCAGCCAGCCAAACGCGACAGCTTGCCGCAACTCCACTTACAGCGGCTATTGCCTAAAAACCCGCTTTGTCAATCTCTCGACGGCGGCCATCCAGCCAAACCTGACCAGAAAACCAGCCGCTCTTCGTCCCAAACACCGCTGCGGATACCCGGCCATCAGACCAAATATCCGCAGCGGAGGCAGGAGCAACAGTAAGCATTTGGAATGGACAGGGCATAACAGTTCATTTGACACAGCAATGTACGCACCAACATCAGATTTGCAAATTATCCAGGGGACTTTTATTTTGCCCAATTTCTTTGGTGAACCCGATGGAAAAATTGGGCTAGTTCATGGGTGTAGAATTTGGTAGTTTTGCTGTTTTGCGGCCTGAAAGAGGTAAGGCTTACGTATAGCACAAATTCACTTTTTTCCCGAACCAACTCCGCTATCTTCGCCATCATCTCTCATTATGCGCAGCTACACAAACATATTTCCGGCACTTTGCCTGACCGCATGGGTGGCCACTTTTCTGGCCTGTACACCCACCACCAAAGAAAAGCCTGGCCCTGATTGGGGCGCACTCGGGCCGCCCCGGTTCGTACTCACTCCTACGGATACCTTCCGTTTCAACAATTTCGTGGACTGCAACATGGCCGAGGCCTGGATTGGCGACACGTTCCGCATTTTCCCCGGCAAGTACGGCGAAGACCCGCTCTGGGGCAATGCCCGCGACCTGAAGTTTTCCGACGGGAGGCATGCGGACGAGGCTTTCAGCAATCCGGCCAGTGCTTTTACCGAGCCAAAAATGCCATCGAATGCACCCATTGGTACGCCCGGACTGCACGGGGCGGTCTGGTTCGAGACGGTGTACCAAGATACCAAGGATGCCTCTGGCCGGACTTTGTACGCCATCTACCATAATGAAAACTATCCCGCCACCCTGCCGTACGACGGGGCTACCGGCGAGGGATATATTGACCGCCACTGGCCACAAGGACTGACTGGCCCTGCCTCACCCGCCGCCGTGTGCCGGATTGGCGTGATGAAGTCAACCGACGGCGGGAGACACTGGGAAAACAAGGGTTTGTTTATTGAAGACAAGCAACCGCGGATGATCCTGAAGCCGCACAATACCTCCAACACCTTTGCGGGTGGGGTAGGCGACCCTTCGGCGGTGGCCAGCGGCGATTACCTGTATTTGTTCTATGGGGAATATGGCTACCCGGGCGGGTACGATTCGCTGGCCTACGATCGGGCCAAAGAATGGAGCGGCCAGTGCATCAGCGTAGCCCGCATCCGGTTGAGTGACCTCGACGACCCACTGGGCAAAGCCCGGCGCTGGGACGGCAAAGATTTTACGGTGCCATGGGACAGCATTGGTAAGCCCATTGCGTCGCTGCAAATTCCGATGTCGGAAGGTGGAGGGTCCGCCTCTTCACCCACCGGTGGGTTCCATTGGGGTCCTTCGGTCAGCTGGAACACCCACCTGAATTGTTGGGTCATGCTGATGGCCAAGGTGACCGGGCCGTCGTGGCAAGGCAGTAGCCTCTATATTTCTTTCAATCCGCACGCAGACCTGCGCCAGGAAGGACATTCGCAAAACTGGACCAAACCGGAATTATTGGTCGATAAGCCCGGGCATATCATGTGGTATCCCTCGCTGCAACCCATGAACACCCCAGAGGATGTAGCCAACAAACATACTTGCCTGCGTTTGGGGAAACAGGCCAGGCTGTTTTTTAAATATTCCGATCTGGGTAAATATGTATCGGAGTACAAAATCGAGTTCCATACGAAATAGTGCCGAAACACCATAAATAATAAACCAATCACTACTCAAATATGCGTTTACAAAACAAAACAGCTTTAATCACCGGCGGTAGCAGCGGTATTGGGCGCGAGACGGCCCTGCGCTTTGCCCAGGAAATGGCCTGCGTGGTGGTCGTCGATGTGAATGAGCCAGCCGGACAGGAAACTGTGGACCTGGTGCGCCAACAGGGCGGCGAGGCCACTTTTTGCCGCGCGGATGTTTCCAGGGCCGAGGACTGCGCCCGGATGGTCGAATTCGCCGAAACCACTTACGGCCAGTTGCACATCCTGTTCAACAACGCTGGCATCATGCACGGCGATGATGACGATGCCGTCAATACTGAAGAAGCGGTTTGGGATTTGACAATGGCCATCAACGTAAAAGGCGTTTTTTTTGGCTGCAAGTACGGCATCCCGGCCCTGCGCCGGTCGGGCGGCGGCTCCATCATCAATACGGCTTCGTTCGTGGCCCTGGTGGGCGCGGCCACGCCACAACTGGCCTACACGGCCAGCAAAGGTGCCGTGCTGGCCATGACCCGCGAGCTGGCGGTGATCCACGCCCGCGAAAACATCCGGGTCAATGCCCTGTGCCCGGGGCCGTTGCGCACCGAACTGTTGATGAAATTTTTGAACACCGAAGAAAAGAAACAACGCCGCTTGGTCCACGTACCGATGGGGCGTTTTGGCGAGGCCCGCGAAATGGCTGATGCCGCCTTGTTCCTGGCCTCCGCCGAAAGCAGCTACGTCACCGGCACAGAATTCATGGTCGATGGCGGCATCACCGCCGCTTACGTAACGCCTGAATAGGGTAGGTATCTAAGTCAGGGCGAACGGGGTGCTACGATCAAGCGTTTAAAAACGGTAATGTGATCGGATCGGGTGATCCGAAGTAAGTAAGGTCCGCCGGGCAGCTCGCCGAGATCAATTTCGAGCCGGTGAAAGCCAGCCGGAGGCCATGTTCTTTCCAGCACCAACCGACCATCGGGATTGAAAACTGCCACTTGAACCGGGCCGTCCAATGGGTCCAGGTCTTTTATCACGATATGGTCCGTAGCTGGGTTGGGAAAGATGCTAATGCTCGTGTACTGGACTGCCGAAGTCACTGTTGTGGGCATCGAATCCGGCTGCGCCACACCCACCATCAGGTACCGCAACCAGCTATAATACGTTCGCGCGATGCGTCGGTAACCACTCGGGCCGCTGATACTGGCGCCGCCAGGCGTGGGGTGGGGATGGATGGGGTCCGTGATAGAGTAGTCGTTGATGTCGTCCAGATTAAGGTGGATGGGCAGCAGGTAAATATTTTCTGTTTCGCGGTCAGCAAAAAACTCGGAGTTCTTAAACAACAACCGGGAAACGATCAACCTCCAGCGATCTCGATCGGATAGCACAGGGCTTACGCCAAACGCCAGTTGGAAGGACTCCACACTGGCACTGGGATATGGCGTGTAGGAAATGCCAATTTTTGTGGTTGGGGCCGCTGCACGCAATGCGTTAATAAAAGGTTTGATGCGCGCTGCATAGACTACGTTTATATAATTATCAATGGCTTCTATGGATGACCCATCGAGGAAGCCAGTGAAACAGTAATCATTGATGTCCAGGTGGATGATGATCCAATCCGGGGTTTTTTCCGGACCAATAACCATGTCGAAGTAATTCCGCAAATCCAACTGGCTATCGTAGTACATCGGACTTTGCCCATCAGTCGAATAATAGCCCCAGGAAGCGCCGGCAATAGCTTCAAAACGCAGCTGGTTGTCAATCCAGCTCTGGCGTTTGCCATGGAAGGTTACTGTCGGATTGCTATCTTGCAAGAGCAGTTCCCGCAGGTAAAACGGCGAATAGCCCTGATCGAAAAAGCTATGGCCGATCAGTAGCAGTTTCCGGGTGGCAGTATCCACGGGCAGGTCAGCTTTGCTCACCCGAATGGTGGTGCTGGCACTGTCGAGTACTACGCCTTCCGGGGTACGAACCGAGAGCAGCAGCGTATGCTCCCCAGACTGTGTATCAGTGGGCGTAATGGTCCATTTTTCCGCGTCTGAAATACCGCCCAATGGGGTGCTGAGATCGAAAGAATAGTCAGCCGGATGCCCTGATAAGATGGTGTGATGGAAAAACAATTCAAAAGGTTCTCCGGGTGCCAGATAGATATAGGGCGGCAGGTGCAGAAAGAAATCGTCGAAGCCATCACAATCTTCATCAATACTATTGCCAGGTATTTCCAGCATATTGCATTGCCCATCCACTCGCCAGGGAGTTAATAGTAACAGGCTTCCATACAGCAGTAAAAAGGTAAAAAATGATGGCATAGGTCAGACGCAGATTTTTTTGAAGGTAGTTTCACAAAATAAACGCGCCAACAGCCTGCTAAAGATAATGTTGTGGCCTTGGGCCTTAGAGACGGCCACGGCTAGCCAGGTACTGGACAACGTCCAGGCCCTTGGTTTTGACCTATTCCAACCAATTCAAGTAATATATCAGTAATAGGCAATCAGTCTTGACACGGCCAGGCAAACTTAATTTTAGGGGAAAGAAATTTACTAAAATCCCCACCTTTGGCGGGAACGCAGCAAAAGTACGAACATTTTATGGCTCCTATTTTTCAAACCATTAGCCCAATTGACGGCTCCATCTTTGACGAACGGCCTGCCGCCGGAGACCGGGACATGGAATATGCCCTCCGCCAGTCGGTCGAAGCACAACGTGCCTGGCGCGAGACCCCCATCGCCGAACGCGCCGCCATTTGCCGCCAGGCAGTGCAATATATGGTGGATCGCGCTGACGAGATCGGCACAGAACTGAGCTGGCAGATGGGCCGCCCGGTTCGCTATACGCCCTTCGAAATCAAAAAAGGCTTTCAAGAACGCGCGCACTACATGATCGACGTAGCAGAAACCGCGCTGGCCGATTTGCCCGCCGGGGAACTGCCCGGTTTCCGGCGTTATATCCGGCGGGTACCGCTCGGATTGGTGCTGGTACTGGCCCCCTGGAACTACCCCTATCTCACTTCGGTCAATACTGTGATTCCAGCGTTGATGGCTGGCAACACGGTGATTTTGAAGCATGCCCAGCAGACGATGCTCTGTGCGGAGCGTTACGCCGAGGCATTTCGGGCGGCAGGTGCGCCGGAAGGGGTGTTTCAATTCCTGCACCTGTCACATGAGCAGGTCGCCGGGTTGGTTGGCGATGCCCGCGTGGCCCACGTGGTCTTTACCGGCTCCGTGGGGGGTGGGGAAGCGGTGCAACGGGCGGTAAACGGACGTTTCATCATGGCTGGACTGGAACTGGGCGGCAAAGACCCGGCCTACGTGCGGGCGGATGCGCCACTGGCCCACACCATAGAAAATACGGTGGATGGTGCTTATTTCAATTCCGGCCAATCATGCTGCGCCATTGAGCGCATTTACGTACACGAAAGCCTGTTCGACCGTTTCGTGGAAGGCTTTGTGGACCTGACCCGGCAATACCATTTGGGCAATCCATTGCTGCCGGACACCACGCTGGGGCCGATGGTGCGCACGGCCGCCGCCGACTTTGTCAAGGCCCAAATACGCGAAGCGGTGGCCAAAGGGGGCAGGACCTTGGTCGATCCCGCTATATTTCCCGCCCACCGCGACGGCACGCCCTATTTGGCTCCGCAAGTGCTGATCGATGTAGATCATTCCATGGCCCTGATGACCGAAGAAACGTTTGGCCCGGCGGTCGGGATCATGGCGGTAAAGAACGACGAGGAGGCCATTCGACTGATGAACGACAGCCGCTATGGACTGACGGCTTCTGTCTGGACCACCGATGTGGAGGCCGCCGTGCGCATCGGCGACCAAATCGAGACGGGCACCTGGTTCATGAACCGCTGCGATTATCTGGACCCGGCCCTGGCCTGGACGGGCGTGAAGGATTCGGGTCGTGGCTGTACGCTATCCCGCCTGGGCTATGAAGGGTTGACGCGGCCGAAATCTTATCATTTGAAATTGCTATGACAGTTGGCCTTTTAGAATGCGACCACGTATTGG
>JAYUXG010000716.1:0-6274 GCA_043753125.1 Saprospirales bacterium
TCCAGAATGACCACAAACTTCTGCTCGGGGCGCAGTCGGCATTGGTCCCAAAATCGCAGCAACTCACCAGGCATAAACTTGCCCTTTTCTTCTCTACCAATGTACTTGCGATGGTATTCCAGATCGAACTGCGGTGCACAATTGATCTGCAAGAAATTCTGCCGCTGCCCGGCCAGCAGGCGGGCGGCACAAACCGCGAGATTGGTCGCGCCGGTACTGGTCACCCCCGACAGCACGATGAATCGCTTGCTCTCCACCGTACGACAAAAATGATTGAATTTTTGCCACTCGATGACCGGCAAATAAGGCTGCGAGATCAGATGGAAAGCCGCCGAATCGGAGCGATTCAGGGTAGGTTCATTGGGGTGCAATGCATTGAACAGCAATTGGATAGAGTCCACTGCACTGTCCAGCATCTGGTAACGTTTTTGTACCAGCTGGCCAGCCTCGATCCAGACGGGATCGGGACGGTTGCGGAGGCTTAGCCAGATGAACACAGCGGCAGCCACCACCATCAGCACCTTCAGAAATACAGGAATCAGCTTGCGTTGCAAATGAAGCGTGTTTGTGAGTGGCTTATCTTTCTAAACTAAAAGTAATTCGGCTAAGATACGACAATTGGCAACGATGGCCATTGGCAAGCAGGTATCTTTAACGCCCAAATAACGTAAGGTTACGTATTTCAGTTTGCCAGCACCGCCAATGCGGGCATATTTGTCTACTTTTGCGAAATTATCGCCTAGGTTTTCTTCCCGAGGCAAAGTGCTGAAATCTGGCACCCCTCGTTCCGAACTTGGAGCGGGATTAGCACATTAGCGCATTTACCTATCCATGTCCACTTTCCTATCCGAACTCGCTCGTCGCCGCACCTTTGCCATTGTTGCTCACCCCGATGCGGGCAAGACGACTTTGACCGAAAAACTGCTTCTTTTCGGGGGAGCCATCCAGACCGCCGGGGCGGTGAAAAGCAACAAGATCAAAAAAAGCACGGTCTCCGACTTCATGGAGATTGAACGGCAACGCGGTATATCGGTGAGCACCTCGGTGATGGGCTTCGAGTATAAAGACCTGCAAATCAACATCCTGGATACGCCAGGCCACGAAGATTTTGCCGAAGACACTTACCGCACCCTGACCGCTGTGGACTCCGCTATCGTGGTCATCGACGTGGCCAATGGGGTGGAAAAACAGACCGAGAAGCTAACCAAGGTTTGCCGGATGCGCAGCACGCCGATCATCTTTTTTGTGAACAAACTCGATCGCGAGGGGCGCGATGCCTTCGATCTGCTCGACGAGATCGAACAGAAACTGGACGTAAAGGTGCGCCCACTCTCTTGGCCCATCGGCATGGGACAGCGGTTCAAAGGCGTGTACAATTTATACGAAAAAAAACTTGTACTCTTCAACCCGCATGGCAAACAGGAGGACGGGGACATTGTCGTATTCGAGGACTTGGCCCACCCCGATCTGGACAAGATTGTGGGCGAAGGCGCGGCCCGCGAACTACGCGAAGAGGTAAACGTGATCGAGACGGTCTACCCGAAGTTTGAAAAACAGGACTACTTGGACGGCAAAATCTGCCCAATCTTTTTTGGCTCGGCGGTCAACAATTTCGGGGTGAAAGAAATGTTGGATTGCTTTGTGGAGATTGCGCCCACGCCCCTCCCCCGCTTTACGGAGGAACGTCTGGTGAAGCCGGAGGAAGACAAGATGACGGGCTTTGTGTTCAAGATATTTGCCAATATGGACCCCCGCCACCGCGACCGCATCGCCTTTTTGCGCATTTGCAGTGGCAAGTTCGAGCGCAACAAAAACTACCGCCACATGCGGTTGGGCCGCGACATGAAGTTTCCCAACCCCACCATGTTTATGGCCAGCAAAAAGACCCTGCTCGAAGAGGCTTACCCCGGCGATGTAGTGGGCCTGTACGACAGCGGCAACTTCAAGATCGGCGATACGCTGACCGAAGGCGAGTCGCTACACTTCAAGGGCATCCCGGCCTTTTCGCCCGAAATGTTCCGCTACGTAGAGAACGCCGATCCGCTGAAACAAAAGCAGTTTGCCAAAGGCCTCGACCAGCTCATGGACGAGGGGGTGGCCCAGATGTTCACCCGCCAGAGCGACGGGCGGCGCATCATTGGCACCGTGGGGCAACTACAGTTCGAGGTGATTCAGCACCGATTGGAAAGCGAGTACGGGGCTAAGTGTCGCTACGAGTCAGTCAGTTTGCACAAGGCCTGTTGGGTCACGGCGGACGACCCAAAGACCATGCAGGAGTTTGCAGACCGCCGCAAGCGCGACATCGCCCGGGACAGCGAAGGTGCCTTGGTCTTCCTAGCTGAGACGGCCTGGACGTTGCAGACAGTGCAGGAGGCTTTTCCAAAGGTGGAATTTCATTTTACCAGTGAGGGCTAGTTTTAGGAAAAACCCTTTACTTTTGAAGTAAAAATCTGTTATTATGTTGATTACCGATACCTTGGAAATAGAGGGCATTGCCGAAAAAATGAGCGACTCGGAATTTGAAGCGTTCTGTTTACAAAACAAGCATTTGCGCATTGAGCGCGATTCCTCTGGAAATGTTGTAGTTATGCCCCCTGTACATATTGACACCGGCGAAAAGGAAACTGCTGCCCAATCTTTTTTATTTATTTGGAACTTGACGAGCAAGAGAGGCAAAGTGTACAATTCCTCTACCGGTTTCAAATTGCCTAACGGGGCCTTGCGGGCCGCTGACACCGCTTTTATCGCTTATGAACGTTGGGACAAACTGACGGAAGCGCAGCGAAAAAGTTTTGGCCCCGTTTGCCCCAACTTTGTGGTCGAAATCCGCTCCGATTCGGACAAATCACTGCCAAAATTGAAAGCCAAAATGGTGGAATGGATAGAAAACGGCGCACAGCTGGGCTGGTTGGTGGATACATTTAACCAGGAAACTTATATATATCGTGCTGATGGCAGCATTGAAATAATAAAGGGTTTTGATCAGGTATTGTCAGGCGAGGAGGTGTTGCCGGGCTTTACTTTTGATTTGCGGCTGATCGCCTAAGAATTGCTGGACCATAGCCATAAAAGGCCGTTTTAAAACCCCGGACGGAGGAGAAAGTCCGTTATACTTTTGTCCCCGATGAAACACGCTATTGGTTGGCTATGCTTGCTCCTGTTCGGTTACTCCTGTGGTCAAGATCACTTGGCCACTGATCCGCGCACGGTCTTCCGCTACAACCAGCACAACCCAATCACGTCCCTGGACCCGGCCTTTGCCCGCACCCAGAACAACATTTGGGCGGTGGACTGCCTGTTCAACGGTCTGGTGCAACTGGATGATAGTCTGCACGTGCAGCCCTGCATCGCCCAGGCCTGGCGCATTTCCGCAGACGGGCTTTCCTATCGCTTCGTACTACGCGACGACGTGTATTTTCATGACGATGAGGTATTTAGTGCGGGAAAAGGTCGCCGCGTGGTGGCCAGCGATGTCGCGTACAGTTTTCAACGCCTGCTCGATCCAGCCTGGCCCAAGCCCGGCAGCTGGATTTTCAAGGGCCGGGTAGCCAGCGATTCGGCATTTGTGGCGGAGAGTGATTCGGTGTTCGTACTGCGCTTGGTCACGCCCTTTCAGCCGATGCTGCAAATCTTGACCATGCAGTACGCCAGCATCGTGCCGCGTGAAGCGTGCGAACGGTATGGCCGCGATTTTCGGCGGCATCCGGTGGGCACTGGGCCGTTTCAGTTCAAAATTTGGGCGGAAAACCAGGCCTTGGTGGTGGTTAAAAATCCACGCTACTTCGAGTGCGACAGCCAGGGCCAGCAACTGCCGTACTTGGATGCCGTAAAAACCACCTTCATCACCGACCGCAAAACGGCTTTTCTGGAATTTCGGAAAGGCGCGCTGGACTACCTGTTTGGCCTGGAAAGTTCGTACATCAACGAATTGCTGACGCCCGAAGGCACATTACAACCTGCCCTCGCATCGGACTTTTACTTTCTGAAAAATCCCTACCTAAATTCGGAATATCTGGGCATCCGGCTCGATTCGGCGGGCAAATCGCCGTTGCAACGGCGCAAGATCCGACAAGCCCTCAATTATGGCCTGGACCGCGCCCAAATGCTGCGCACCCTGCGCAACAGCGTCGGGCAACCGGCCAATGCCGGGTTTGCGCCACGCGGTTTGCCCTCGTTCGACCCGGTGGCGGTATCGGGATATAACTATGACCCCGCCCGGGCCGCCCAATTACTGACGGAGGCGGGCTTCGGCAGAGGCCGCGAAGTGTTGGGTATCACCTTGTTGTGCAACGCCGACTATCTCGACCTGTGTACTTTTATCACCCGGCAATGGGAAGATTTGGGCATCCAGGTGCAGATCGAAGTGAACGAGACTGCCCTCCTGCGCGAGCGGATGCGCAACGGCACGGCCCCTTTTTTCCGGGCCTCCTGGATCGCCGATTACCCCGATGCAGAGAGTTTTCTAACCTGTTTTTATTCCCAAAACACCGCTCCGCCCAATTATACCCATTTCCAGCATGCGGAATTTGATCGCCTGTACGCGGCTGCATTGGGCGAGACGGATATCCAGAAACGCTACTCTTTATACCAGTCGATGGACCGGCTTATAGTAGAAGAGGCTCCCGTGGTGTTCCTGTTCTATGACGAGACGGCGCAGTTTGCCCGGCGCGGCGTGACTGGGCTACCGCGAAATGCGATTAACCTGTTGTCTTTGAAGCAGGTAAAGGTGGAAAAATAATGTATCCAAATCTTCCCTACACTTCTCCTACAGCGCAGTGTTATTAATGCAGCGGCCCTACAATTATATCGGCTAAAGCCCTATAATTGCGCCCTATCCATTTTGCGATGAGCAATTATTTTCTACAAGTCCTCCAAACCTACTCACTTTCTCCCCTTCAATGGGCGTTGGCCATCGTTGCGGCCATTATTCTCGGCATCTCGAAGGCAGGGATCGGTGCGATCTCTATTCTTACGGTGACCATGCTGGCTTATACCTTCGGCAGCAAGACCTCCACTGGTGTACTCCTGCCAATGTTAATCGTGGCCGATATCTTTGCGGTGGCTTTTTTCAAAAGACATACCCAGTGGCGTTACTTGCTCCGAATGTTGCCCTGGATGATCGTGGGGGTTATACTCGGTGCGTGGCTGGGCAAGGACCTTGACGAGGCACTATTTAAAAAAGTCATGGCCGTCATTATTTTGATCTCGGTGGCGGTCATGTTCTGGCGGGAACAAAAAGCGGTGGATGCCATCCCAATCCATTGGTCATTCGCGGGCGTTATGGGCCTGGGCGCGGGATTCACCACGATGGTCGGCAACTTGGCGGGCGGGTTTTCCAACGTCTATTTTTTGAGTATGCGATTGCCAAAAAATCAGTTCATCGGCACGGCGGCCTGGCTTTTCTTCCTAATCAATACCTTCAAATTGCCCTTTCATATTTTTAGTTGGAAAACTATCAATGCTGATTCCTTGGTGATTAATTTGGTCTTGCTACCTTTCCTCATCGGTGGGTTTTTCCTGGGCCTCCGCATCGTACAGGTGATCGCCGAAGAACGCTATCGGCAAGTGATTCTTTGGCTGACAGCAGCAAGCGTAGTGGTTATTTTGCTGGACTTGTGAGGAAAATTGTCGCAGATGTTAAGGGGTTAAAAATGATGGGACAACAAAAACCAAGAAGATTTTTGCCGCAGAACACATCGCTTTTTGTCATCCTGTCGGGAACCGTCCACCCTACGATGTGTTCCGCAAGGAGGACCGATTCCGGCAGGATGACAAAACGTAGCAAATCCATTCTTCTCAAGAATACTTCGCATTGAACATACATAAAAATTGCAGAGCATGAACAAGCATCCATTTCGCATTTGTACTATTTTGTTTCTATTGGGCATTTTCTTTATAGGCTGCAAAACAGCCTCTACGCCTCAAAAATCAGCCGCTACCCAAGGGGATTTCTACGAATTACGCACCTACCACATCAAGGACAAAGCCCAAGAACAAAAGGTGGACAATTATCTGCAACAAGCATTCCTGCCAACCCTGCACCGCGCGGGATGGCAAAATATTGGCGTGTTTAAGCCCATTGATAGCGATACCGCGAATGCCGGAAAGCGCATCTTCGTGCTGCTCCCAGCGCGCTCTTTGGAAGCACTGGCCCAGCTGCCGCAAACCCTGCAAAATGACCAGCAACACGGCACCGCTGCCCAGGGTTACTGGAATGCCACGAACGACCTTCCACCCTATCAACGTATGGAAATCAGCTGGTTATCCGCTTTTA
>JAYUXG010000717.1:0-6274 GCA_043753125.1 Saprospirales bacterium
CCGACAGTTGAGCAAATAAATAACTCCTTATTAAATTTACAAAAAAATCTCGAAATAACACGGAAGGAACAACCAAAATTAAAAGAATACTTAGATAATTTGCAAAAGGAGAAAACAGATGTAAATAGCGAAATCCACGAAATTGAGAAAAGCATTAGTGGCATATACAAAGAAAAAGAACAGGCACAAAAGTTTAAAGATTTAAACATCCGCAAGGGAAGAGTTCTTGGCAGAATAAGCCTGTATTTAGAAAGCAAGGTCGAAATTAATGACTTCTCTGACACAAGACTAAAAGTTAACGAACTAAAAAAGGAGATTGAAAATATTCAGAAATTACTTAGTTCGGATGAAAAGGAGGACAAACTTGAAAGTATTCTCGATCAACTTAGTGTTCAGATGACAAGTTGGTCAAAAGAATTGGAATTAGAGTTCATGGATAGAATAATTAAGTTTGATATTAAGAAATTAACACTGTTTATTATTTCAGCAGAGCGAAAAATTCCATTTAATCAGACCGGTAGTGGTGAAAACTGGGTTGCATATCATTTACTTATACACTTTGCCTTGCATAAATATTTTGTTACAAATAAAAGGCCCGTCCCAAATTTCTTGATATTAGACCAGCTTTCACAAGCATATTTCCCACCTGAAAAGGATTTAAAAGGAACTGGAGAAATTGAGCAAAGTGAAGATGACAAAGCAATAAAAAGATTGTTTGACTTTATTTTTCGTCGTACAGAAGAATTAGAAGGGGGGCTACAAACAATCATAATTGACCATGCTAAACTAAACGAGGAGAAATTCCAGAGTGCTATAAAAGAAGAATGGCGTAAAGGCATTAAACTCGTCCCAATTGATTGGATTATGGAAACTTAAATAAATAATAATGCTAACTAACGCTTCCTTGCCAACTACTCGCTAAACGCGGCAGTTTGTAAGGAAGCAACCGTTAGTGCCAACAATAGGGGCAGCCGAGCGTGACGCCGGGATATAAATATTGGCTCTCGAGACATAAAATATTAATAGTAAGTATGGAAACTGGTCGAGATCGTGAAGTAAAATTGATAAGAAAGACTAATCGGGCTGCTGCGGTTGGACGGCTAATGCTTGGAGAAATTGTAACCTGGCAAGAGTTCTTAGAAGCTGATAACATTGACTTAAAAAAAACTCCACGAAAAAACCTTAAAGGAGCAGTCAAGGATATAAATCTGCGCTTGAAAAAGGAAGTTGAGAAGTTTTGTAGGAAAAATTTTGAGGATATTAGCCAAGATTTGTTATCAAACCTGTATGAAGAAATTAAACAGTACAGAGGAATTGAAATGCCGCTGAAAGAATTTGAACAGAAATATGCCAAAATCAAAAAAGATGTCATCAAAGGCTGTCCGCCGCACCTCACTATTAATATTTCACTTTGGGGACTCAAATTTCAATTTCCAGAAGAAGAACTATCAAAAGATTTAGCGGAAGGTCTTAAAATTGCACATGACGCGAGTAAAGAGTTGAAAATGTATGAGAAATTAAGCCATGCAGAACTTTTAAAAAAGCAATTTGAAATAGGAAAGCAAAACAAGCTAAAAAAATTTGGCTCCCGAAGTGTCCTCATTTCGTCTTTCAATTTAATAGAAGCATATCTCAATGGATTAGCATGGGATTATCTTCAAAGAACCCCTGAGCCAGTACTTTCAAACACACAAAGAAAATTGCTAAACGATTCTTCACAGGTCTCGATTCGAGATAAAATTTCAAAGTACCCAAAAATAATTGCGGGACAAGAAAATTGGGAATCAGAACCTCCAGAAATAGATGAATTTATTAATTTTATTAAGCCTTTTAGAGATTCGCTGGTTCACCCATCTCCATTTACTGCCCCAGAAAAGTTTGGAGGATATGATAAACTTAAAAATCTTTATAGTATAGATTTTGATATAGCTTATTTATGTTCTAATTTGCTTTTGAAAATCATAGAGAAAATTCACTTTTTTATCAAATCTGATGAAGTTACGTTGCCCGATTGGTTTGAAGATTTGAAAAAGACAGTTTTAACAATGGAGAATGACCCTTTGAGTAAATAATAATGGCACTAACTCTGCGTGGCTGTCAACCGCCCGCTAAGCGCAGCGGTTTGACAGTCACGCAATAGTTAAGCGCAATAAAAAGAGGAATAAAACAAACCACTCGTCCATATTTTCCACTCATTCAATGCTTTAATGGTATGAAAAACGTTATCCACATTATCGTTTTTGCCCTATTGGGCCTTTTCTTCACCCCAAATTCCGCTTTTGCCCAACTCTACGAAGTCCCGCTCGACGACAAGATCGAACAGTCTACCTTGATCGTTGAGGGCAAGGTGGTCGAATCCCAGTGCTACCGCGCCGACAATGGCGACATTTACACCGCCAACAAAGTAGCGTTGGGTAGCATCCTGAAAGGGGCCTACCACGAAAAGTTTTTAACCATTACCACTTGGGGCGGCGAAATGGACGATGAAGGGCAAACCTGGACGCACCTGCTCACCCTCCACAAAGGCGATTACGGGATTTTCTTCCTGGAGCCGACCCGGGTGCCAGCCATACCGACCACTGGTTTTCCGGTCTCTTTTGATGTCTATGCCGGACAGCAAGGCTTTTTGGCTCTGGTACAAAATGAAGTCAAGGCTTGGGTAGCCTACGAGCCGTTCCATACCTACACGAATGTGGAGGCCGACCTGTACCAGTACATTGCGCGAAAAACCGGACAAGCCGCCACGGTAGTCAACCCGGCCAATGCCGCCGCCAAAAAAACGGGCATACGTTACCACTTTACGGACATCGTTTTTGATGGTACTACTATCGGATTCAAAGTGTATGTCAATTCCTTGACCGATGCCAAACAACTTTACCGTTCAGGGCTGCAACTAAACTACAACCCCGACTTTTTTGGGGCTAACTTGGCCACCAACGGCAACCTGTCGCTCTATGGTGCGGGCATTTCCACCTCCAGCACGTACAGCCTGACTCAGTCCAATGTCAGTTCTAGCAAAGTAAAGATAGAACTTACGGCCGTGGGTTCACTCACTGGTTTGGCTACCATCGGCACCAGCGAGCAGTTATTGGCCGAGGGGAAACTGACCATTCAAAATATGGCCGCAGACCCCGGTATTACCTATAGCCTGGCGGAGATGCAGTCTATGAGCAAGTTTTATCAAGGTGGATTGGTGCAAACGTTTGACACAGTGGTTGTAGAAGGAGACTGGAGGCCATTTTCACCATTCTGTCCACCTGTTTTAACCTCTTTTTCTCCCACAAAACTTGATGCTGGCACATTCGACACTCTATCCATTGTAGGCACCTGTTTCGGCGCGACTAAGGGAGTAGCATCTAAAGTAGAATTTCGAAATTCTGCAACCGGATTTTACATTTCCAATGACTGGGTGGAACCCTTGGACAGTAATTATATTCTATGGAGCGATGCTCTAATTAAAGTTATAGTCCCGTCGTTTGTTAAAGGGGCAGATATAACAAAAAGTGCAGGTACAGGAAAAATAAGAGTTACTAACACATTTGGCACGGGGGTATCTACAACAGATTTAACTATAAGATTTGCAGCACTGAATGCCGTTACTTCTGCCTTTGACATCCCAGCGAATAAAACCATCCCCTTACTAGTAAGAAATTTAAATGGCCTTGGGGGTGTTTCCATATATTATACATATAAATTTAAGGCAGATACTAATGCTGTAAAAGCATTTGAAAGAGCACTAAAGCGGTGGCGGTGTGCCACATTGATCAACTACAAGATTCAAGACTCCGCTATCATTGCGAATTTAAGCAATGCTTCCAAAATTGAATTTAGAGACTTAGGAGTAGGGGCACTAACCACCTTGGCATCCACAAATAATATTCCTTATATCCCCTGTACTGCTACACCATTGATTGCAGCATATAGGAGAAGATTTTCTATTGCTTTCAATTCTAATAGTGCAATAAGTTGGCATTCTTCAATAGCAATGCCAGCGACTTTGCCTGCAAATACGTATGATCTTGAATCGCGTGCTACCCACGAACTTGGCCATGCCCACCTACTAAACCATTCAAATAATATTGAAGATTTGATGTATTGGACGGATTCATTCCCTCCATATATCTATAGACGCGATATTATGCCTAACGATTTAGCAGGGGGACTTTTTATTTCTAACCAATCCTCGACCTTTATTTCTGCCGCTACGTCATGTTCTTCTCCAATGCAACCCATCCTACTAGCCGATTGCAATAATGCAAGTGGCACGAAGGACCTTACAATAAACTATTCGTCGGCAATTACAATTAGCCCAAATCCAAATTTTGGCCTACTGCATATAAAATTAGAGGACAACATAATTCCATTTTCATCTAGGACAAGAGTGCGGATATATAACTCCATCTCTCAGCCTATTTTAGATAGATGGATAAATTCAAATAACGAAACATTAGATATAATAGGCCTTAACCCAGGCTTTTATTATTTACAATTTTTCCGGGAAAACAGTTTGATCGGCGTAAAGTCACTGATTAAAATATAAGCAAGGATCATGAAACTAACATTCGCACTTACTGCGATGCTGTTTTTATGTTCTTGCTTCAACTTAAAATATAGAAAAGTTGAGCCAGTTGAGCAAATATTTAGTAGTTTGCCCAATTGTGAGAACCTACCAAGTTTTATACGTAAAAATTGGTATAAGCATCGCACCGGAAATCATTACTACTGTACAAGTAATTTTAAAGAAAATTTAATACCTAATTTCTTTGATTGCCTTAAGGATTTGGATTACGATCAAGTTGAACAAATTTTCGGTGCTTCATTTGAAAAAGATGATATAATAATGTTTTACTACATCGGGGAAGGTTGTGAAAAACCACTGCGAGAGAATTGCGAAATGCTAATTTTTGTATGTTCAAGTAATAAAAAAGTTCACTCTGTCAGTTTTCAAGGTGCTAATTCTTTAAAATAACAATGCGCTTAACAATGCATGGCTGTCAACCGCCCGCTAAACGCGGCGGTCTGGCAGCCATGCCCACGTTGGGCGAAATTATAAGATTGAATAAATATGATAAACCTTGAAGGGGAGCATTCTGAAAAGCCCCGCCAAAAGTGAGTAAGACGCAATGCCGAAAGCGTCAGAGTAGGCAACTAACCAACTGATCTTTTTTGCCCATGTGTAAAACAACCTTTCTATTGCTCACTGCACTTTGCCTTTTTGCGCACGTTCAGGCGCAAGTATGGCCTGTAGTTCCTTCGCCAAGCGTGCTGAATACAACAGGTGGAGTAATCAATCAATCTGGTGGTGATTTCGTCGAATTTTCAATCGGAGAAATCGCTGTCGTTCCCCTCAACATTGGCGGAAATCAAGTCGGATTCACACAAGGGTTTCTCCAACCCAGATTGGGTGCGCCGTTCGTCATCAATACGTATGAAGCATTTGATGAAAAGTACGGTTTCAAATGTTACCCCAATCCAGTTTCGGATTTTCTCACCGTTGAGACGAATTACCAAGATTTCAAGGGTATACAATTTATCAATGTGGAAGGCCAAATGATTCGAGAAACTCGGTTTGACTACACGTCCATTGATTGCACCTTGTTACCGATAGGCACGTATTTCGTCCGCCTATATTCCGAAACTAACCCAGAATCAAAAATATTTAAACTTCTCAAGCAATGAAGCATTTTCTTCCCTTCCTCGCATTCTTCGCTTTTCTCGGCATTGTTTCTGCCCAAGCTCCGCAGGGCATCAACTTTCAAGGTGTCGCCCGGAATGCCGACACATCCCCCAAACCTGCTGGAACTTCGATTCAAATTGAATTCAAAATCTGGGATGCCCCTAATTTGGGCAACCTCTTGTACAATGAAAAGCAAACCCAAACAACCAATGGAGTGGGCCTTTTCACCTGCATCATTGGAAATGGCAACATCCAGCCGGGCTCCGGTTCGTTTTCTAACATCCCGTGGGCTACTGGTCAAAAATATCTTGAAGTCTTTGTAGACAATCAGTCAAGTGCAAGGCAGCTTATGGTAAGTGTGCCATACGCCCTTTATGCAGCATCGGGAGTTGGCACACCCGGGCTAGATGGCGTAGGCATCATCTCAACCGTGAACAACGGGAACGGAACGTACACCTTCAACTACTCGAACGGCACGAGTTTTACGACTTCAAGTCTGAACGGTACTCCGGGAACAAATGGCACGAACGGGACAAACGGCGCAAACGGTGTAGGCATCGTCTCAACCGTTAACAATGGGAACGGAACATACACTTT